>CAMLSI010000373.1 GCA_946482585.1 uncultured Lysobacteraceae bacterium | reverse complement strand
GCTGAAGATCGGACGCAGGGGATCGGCTTTGGCGGCATAACGGCCGTCCAGCGGCGACAGGGCGGTGAGTGGATTCGAGGTCATCGGGGGCGGGGACGGGGGGAACAAAGACGCGGAATCATACACCGACGACTATACTGGCCGGTCCTTGTTCCGCTTCCACGCGCAGGAAATGCCATGGGCGAATACCGCATCGAGAAAGACAGCATGGGCGAACTGCGGGTGCCGGCCGCGGCACTCTACGGCGCGCAGACACAGCGCGCCGTGCAGAATTTTCCGATCTCCGGCCTGCGCCTGCCGCGCGCGTTCATCCGCGCGCTGGGGCTGATCAAGGCGGCCATGGCCGACGTCAACGCCGATCTCGGCCATCTGAAACCGACGCTGGCCAAGGCGATCCGCAAGGCCGCCGAGCGCGTCGCCGCCGGCGAATACGACGCCGAGTTTCCGATCGACGTGTTCCAGACCGGCTCGGGCACCTCGAGCAACATGAACGCGAACGAGGTCATCGCGACGCTGGCGAACCGCGACCGCAAGCTCGGCGTCCACCCGAACGATCACGTCAACATGGGGCAAAGCTCCAACGACGTGATCCCGAGTGCGATCCAGCTCGCCGCGCTGCTGCAGCTGCGCGAGGATCTGCTGCCGGCCCTCGAGCATCTGCGCGCGACGATCGCGCATCGCGCGAAATCGCTGGCGCACGTCACCAAGACCGGCCGCACCCACCTCATGGATGCGATGCCGCTGACCTTCGGCCAGGAATTCGGCGCGTGGGCCGCACAGCTCGCCTCGGCGATCGAGCGCATCGAAGACAGCCTGAAGCGCCTGCGCCGCCTGCCGCTCGGCGGCACGGCGATCGGCACCGGCATCAACGCCGACCGGCGTCAGGCCAAGCGGGTCGCGAAGCGGCTGTCCGAGCTGACTGGCGCGAAACTTGAATCGGCGCCGAATCTGTTCGAAGGCATCGCGTCGCAGGACGCGGCGGTCGAGGTCTCGGGGCAGCTCAATGCGCTGGCCTGCGCCTTGATGAAGATCGCGAACGATCTGCGCTGGATGAATTCCGGTCCGCTCGCGGGCCTCGGCGAAATCGAACTGCCGGCGCTGCAGCCGGGATCGTCGATCATGCCCGGCAAGGTCAATCCGGTCATTCCCGAGGCGGTCGCGATGGTCTGCGCCCAGGTCATGGGGAACCACGTGACCGTGACGGTGGCGGGGCAAAGCGGCAACTTCCAGCTCAATGTGATGCTGCCGCTGATCGCGCACAACCTGCTGCAGTCGGTGGCGCTCCTGGCCAGCGCCTCTCGGCAGCTCGCAGATGCCGCGATAGCCGGGTTGCGCGTGCGCGAGGACCGCGTTCAGGCCGCGCTGGCGCGCAATCCGATCCTCGTGACCGCGCTGAATCCGGTCGTCGGTTACGAGGCCGCGGCGGCAATGGCGAAACAGGCGTATCGCGAGGGCCGGCCGATTGCCGACGTCGCGCGCGAGCGCAGCGGTCTTTCGGACGCGGAGCTCAAGCGTCTGCTCGATCCGGTCGCGCTCACGCGCGGCGGGATCGGCGCCGGCAGTGCCGGCGGCGGGTGAGCGACAGTCAATGGTAGCCGTCATGGCGAACAGCACATGCCGGCAGGAAACCGGGCGGCACAATGGCGCCGCCCAAGAAATTAGTCGTATCAGTAGTCTTGTCTGGAGAATGAAATGTTGAAACGTCTGGCCCTCGCCACCGCGCTGCTCGCCAGCAGCGCCTGGGCGCAACAGGAAATATCGATCACGGCCAAGGACATCGAGAGTGGTGCTGCGGACGCCAAGCTGGCCGAACTCGGCCGCCAGGCGGCAGCTACCGGCAAGGAAGTCGTGATCAATGCGCCCAAGGAATGGCACGGCAAGGTCGCTGCGAAAGTGAAGGCCGGCGGCGCGGCCACGGTTCGCACGAACGACAGCTTCTTCGAGAATGTCGTCGTTCGCGTTGCCGACAAGGCCAAGGCCGAAGCGCCGAAGCCGGCCGAAGCACCCAAGCCGGCGACGCCGCCGCCGGCAGCTCCGGTCGCCGCGACGCCGCCGAAGCCGGTCGAAGCGCCGAAGCCGGCACCCAAGCCGGTCGAAACGCCGAAGCCCGCGCCGCCGCCGGCTCCGACTCCGCCGCCCACGCCGGCTCCGGCTCCGGCTCCGGCTCCGGTCGAAACGCCGCCGCCGGCTCCCGTCCAGACACCGCCGCCTGCGCCGGCTCCGGTACAGGCGCCACCGCCGGCAGCCAAGCCGGTAGCGCCGGCTGTCGATCCCAGCGACGCGATCAAGCAGCGCTTCGAGCAGAACCTCAACGGCGGCAAGGCCGCCAAGGGCGAGATCGAGCAGACGCAGCTGCAGAAGGCCGATCTCGTCTACATCGACGGCGATGTCCGTGCCGTCGTCCGTCGCGACAGCCTCGGCACCACGCTGTACTGGCTGACGGGCGAGCTGAATCTGCAGCGTGCCGAGCTCAAGCCGCTCGCGCAGAATCGCTACGAAGTGATGAACAAGATCAGCGGCAGCGGCAACATCTCGCTGCGCGGCGTCGCCGGCGAAGCACAGGTGTTCACGGCCAAGGTGCCGGGCGACGGCGACGCCGAACGCGCCGACATGGAGAAGTCGTACGCGGAAGGCCGTCCGGTCGGCCGCAGCTTGCGCGTCGACCAACTGACGCAGGGCGACATGGTCTATCTCGGCAAGACCTCGGCGCTGGTCGTGCGTCGCGACGGCGGCCAGCTCGCCCGCTACTGGCTCGAGGGCGAACTGAACACGAACCAGGTCGGCCTGCAGAAGGAAAAAGGCGCGACCGGCAAGTTCAAGGTGCTCAGCGATAACATCGAGTAAGGTGTTGATGCGCAACGCGCTTCAATAGGCGCGTTTGCTCCGTATGACGAAAAGGCCGCCTTCGGGCGGCCTTTTTGTTTTCCCGATCGGCCTGTCCGTCGGCAGCCCGCAGGGTGCGGCTGCACGCGCGCACCACGATCGCGGACACCGAAGTCGGAAGCCGGCGCCGCGCTGCGGGAACACGGTGCGCGACAACCATCGTCAGCATCGCTGCCAGAGTCGGCGATTCGCGCGACCTCCCGCGTGGTCTTCGTGCCGGCCGGCATTCCCATGAAAAAGGCCGCCCGAGGGCGGCCTTTTCGTGTGCCTGGGCGCTGAGGCTCAGCTGTCGTCGCGCCAGCGGCGCAGCCACACCGCGATCGCGATCATGCCGATACCCGCCGCTGCGCCGATCCAGAGGTTCGCACCGGACAGTGGTGCGAGGATCATGTCGAGATTGATGGCGTTGAGCAGCACCTCCGGGCCATTGTTGCCCTGCATGTTGCGTTCGAGCTGGTCGAAATCCATCCAGCTGCCGGGCAGGATGCTGAACAGGATGCGGCTCACGATGTTTTCCCAGAACCAGTCGTTCGGCAGGCGCAGATGCGTCACGGCGTCGAAGATGGAGACGCAGGTGCCGATCGCGACAGGCAGCAAGGTCGCCCAGAGGAACGGCACACGCTTGGCGAAGGCGGAACAGAGCATCAACCAGCCGATCGTCGGCAGCGCCCAGATCGCGTTCAGCGGGATCAGCAGGGCGATCTTGCCGACCACGCTCAACGGCGAGGCATTGGCCCAGATCGTCGTGAACGGATTGATGCCGTAGAACGAGACGATGGCGCTGAACAGGATCAACAGGCCGAGCATCAGGATCAGTGTCGCCGCGAGGGCGAAGATCGGAGCGATCACCGTCGCCGCGACGATCTTCGACAGTACTGTCTCCAGGTCGGACACGGGCAGCGACTTCCAGAACAGGATGCTGCGGTCGCGACGATCGTCGTAGAGCGATCCGAGCAGGTAGAAGAACGTCACGATCGCGAGGGTGATCGCGATCGGCGCGCCGGCGAAGAACAGACCGACGTCGAAGCCGGCACCGACCTGCAGGCGCTGTTCCGGCGTCATCGCGTTGGCGAGGTCGCCGAGTTTCACATTGTTGATGACCGCGCCGTCGACGTTGAGATTCGCCAGGCCCGTGATCACGGCGATCGTGAAGACCAGTAGCACGACGCCGGCTGCGATCAGCGGGGCCCACTGGAAGCCGCCGCGGTGTTCCCAATACTCGCGCTTGAGCAGCCAGATGAAGGTGTTCATGCGTAGGTTCCTTTCATGGTCGCCACGAACAGATCGGCGATGCTGGGCTGTCGCGTTTCGCCGAGTTCGGCCAGCCGCGGTTTCTCGGTGCCGTCGAACAGGAAGATGGATTTGCCGAAGATCTGGCGTTCGCCCATCGGCTGCATCGCGCGGGCGGCGGCGGCCTTGTCGGGATTCACCATGACCTCGGTGAACCGGTCGGCGACCGCGTCCATGCTGGCATCCAGCACGATCTTGCCGTCGCGGATGAACATGAGATCGGTCAGGATGTGCTCGACTTCCTCGACCTGATGCGTCGTGATGATGATGGTCTTCTGCTCGTCGAAGTAGTCGTTGAGCAGGCTCTGGTAGAAATCCTTGCGGTACAGGATGTCGAGGCCCAGCGTCGGTTCGTCGAGGACGAGCAGACGGGCGTCGATCGCCATGACCAGCGCAAGATGCAGCTGCACGATCATGCCTTTGGACATTTCGCGAACGCGCATGCGCGGCTTGAGCTTGGTGCGCGCCAGGAAGTGCTCGCATTTCTCGCGGGAGAAGCGCGGATGCACGCCGGCGACGAAGTCGATCGCTTCGCTGACGCGCAGCCAGCGCGGCAGCACGGCGACGTCGGCGATGAAACAGACCTGCTGCATCAGCTGATGGCGTTGCTTGCGCGGGTCGAGCCCGAGCACCGACAGCTCGCCCTGGAAATCGGTCAGGCCGAGGATGGCCTTGAGCGCCGTGGTCTTGCCGGCACCGTTCGGGCCGATCAGGCCGACGATGCGACCGGCTTCGATCGAAAAATCGACATCATCCAGCGCAGCCGTCGAACCGAACCGCTTGCTCAGGTTGCGTGCCTGAATCACCGCACTCATGACGAGGCTCCTTCCAGATCGCGGCTGTCCTGCACCAGCCTTTCCACATCGAGTCCAAGGCGCTTCAGACGTGCGTACAGTGCCGGCCATTCCTCGCGCAGGAAGCGTTCCCGCTCATTCTTGAGCAACACGTCGCGCGCACCTTCGTTGACGTACATACCGAGTCCCCGTCGTTTTTCCACTAGTTGTTCGTCCACCAGCTCCTGGTACGCCTTCGACACCGTGATCGGATTCAGCTGAAAATCCGCGGCAACCTGGCGCACCGAGGGGAGGGCGTCCCCTTCGTTCAGTACCCCGTCGAGAATCATCGCCACCACGCGATCGCGCAGCTGGCGATAGATCGGGGTGTTGTCGTTCCATGTGATAGTCATGGGATCAGTCCTGG
>CAMLSI010000372.1 GCA_946482585.1 uncultured Lysobacteraceae bacterium | reverse complement strand
CGAACAGCTCCTGCTTGTAGGTCCAGCTCAGCTGCAGACCGCTGTCGCCTTCGCTCGCGGTCAGGTCGAGGTCGAAGTGCACGCGCTCGCCGCCCTTGCCGACGGGTTCGAGCGCGAGACCGGGCAATTCCAGCGCGCCCGATTCGTGGTTCTGCAGCACGAACTTGATCTGGCACAGCGGGTTGTAGGCCAGGCTGCGCTCGGGCCGCAGCATTTCCACGAGCAGGTCGAACGGTGCGTGCTGGTGCGTGAACGCATCGAGCGCGACGCGGCGGCCCTGGGCCAGCAGCGTGTGCGCATCGCCGCTGCCGTCGACCGCGAAGCGGCAGACCAGCGTGTTGTTGAAGAATCCGATCAGTCCGGCGGTTTCCGGCTGTTCGCGGCCCGCAGTCGGCGTGCCGATGACGATGTCGCGCTGTCCGCTCCAGCGCGACAGCAGTGCGGCGAGCGCCGACTGCAAGGCCATGAACAGCGTGGCGCCGCCGGCCTGGGCGAAGCGGCGCAGGCCGTCGAGGGTCGCGCCATCGAGCCACTGGCTGTGCCGTTGCGCGGCGAAGTTCTGCCGCGCCGGACGCGGCCGGTCCAGCGGCAGTTCGTGCAGCGCCGGCAATCGGGCCAGCTGCTGCCGCCAGTAGTCCAGCGCCTGATCCAGCAGGCCGCCGCCATGCGCGGTGCGCTGCCAGTGCGCGTAATCGCCGTACTGGATCGGCAGCGCCGGCAGCGGATCGGCCGCGCCCTGCGAAAACGCCGCATACAGCGCGACGAATTCCTTGACCAGGATGCCCATCGACCAGCCGTCGGCGGCGATGTGGTGCACGGTGAACAGCACGGCGTGCTCGTCGGCATCGAGGCGGATCAGGCAGCAGCGCAACAGCGCGTCGGCGGACAGGTCGAACGCGCGTGCGGCCTCGGCATCGGCGAGCTGCAGCAGTTCGGCTTCGCGCGCCTCGCGCGGCAGCGCCGATAGGTCGCGTTCTTCCGGCACGAACGGCTGCGCCTCGCGCACGATCTGCACCGGCGTGCCGTCCTTGAGCGCGAAGCGCGTGCGCAGCACCGCATGGCGCGCGACGATCGCGTCGAGCGCGGCGACCAGCGCCTCGCGGTTCAGCGCGCCGCGCAGGCGGAAGGCCAGCGGAATGTTGTACTCGACGCTGCCGTGTTCGAGCTGGTCGACGAACCACAGGCGCTGCTGCGAAAACGACAACGGATACTCGCTCGCGCCGGCAACCGGCTGCAGGCGCGACGACGCGGCCTGCGCGTCATCGCCGAGAAACGCGAGGATCTCCGCCTTGTGCGCGCTGAGCCGCTCGCGCAGCGCGGCCGTGAGGCTGCCGCCGGCGGCGTCGATCAGCAAACGTCCCTGCCGCGCCGCGAGACGGATCCCGCCCAGCCGGCATTCCTGCAATACGTCGAGAAAACTCATAGCTCGATCAACTCCTGATCATTGCTGTCGGCGAGGTCCAGCGCGAGGCCCTGTCGCAGGGATTCGCGCTGCACGCACTCGTCGACGAAGGCCGCCAGCGCACGCACCGTGGTGCGCTCGAATACGTCGCGGATCGCGAGGGTGATGCCGAAACGCAGGCGCACCTCGCCGAGCATGCGCACCGCCAGCAGCGAGTGGCCGCCCAGTTCGAAGAAGCTCGCCAGCACGTCGATCTCGTCGAGGCGCAACAGGCGCTGCCAGATCGCGGCGATGGCCGCCTCGGTTGCGCTGCCGGCGGGCGTGGCCGCGCGGCGCTGCCACTGCGGATCGGGCAGCAACCTGCGGTCGATCTTGCCGTTCGCGCTCAACGGCAGGCGTTCGAGCAGCACGAACACCGCCGGCACCATGTAGTCGGGCAGCGCGCCGGCGAGGCTTGCGCGCAGGCGCTGTACGGTGGCCTCGTCGGCGGACTCGTCCCGCGGCTGCAGCGTCGCCACGTAGGCGACCAGGCGCTGGTCCTCGCCGGACCCGTGCGCGACCACCGCCGCGTCGTTGATGCCGGGCTGGCGGCACAGCAGGGTCTCGATCTCGCCGAGCTCGATGCGCAGGCCGCGGATCTTCACCTGATGGTCGATGCGGCCGAGGAAGTCCAGCGTACCGTCGGGCATCCAGCGCGCGAGATCGCCGGTGCGGTACAGCCGCGCCGCGCCGGCGTCGCGATCGCGGGCGATGTGATCGCGGATGAAGCGCTGCGCGGTCAGCTCCGGCTTGTTGCAGTAGCCGCGGGCCAGGCCGACGCCGCCGATGTGCAGCTCGCCCGGCACGCCGATGGGCTGCTGCCGGCCCTGCGCGTCGAGCACGTGCAGCTGGATGTTCTGGATCGGCCGGCCGATCGGCACGGTGTGACCGGCGTGCTCGGGACGGCATTCCCAGTAGCTCACGTCGATCGCCGCTTCGGTGGGGCCGTACAGGTTGTGCAGTCGCGCGCTTGTTCCCGTGGCGAAGAAGCGCGCCGCGAGTTCGGCGCCGAGCGCCTCGCCGCTGCAGATCACCTGGCGCACGCTGCGGCAGCTCGCCCAGTCGCCGGCGCCGAGCAACGCACTGAGCATGGACGGCACGAAATGCAGCGTCGTGATGCCGTGCTCGCGGATCGCGGCGCACAGCGCGTCCGGATCCTTGTGCGCGTGCGGCGCGAGCATGACCAGGCGCGCGCCGGTCATCAGCGTCCAGAGGAATTCCCAGACCGACACGTCGAAGCTGTACGGCGTCTTCTGCAGCACGCGGTCCGATGCGTCCAGCGCATAGGCCTTCTGCATCCAGTCCAGGCGATTGACCAGAGCGCGGTGTTCGTTGAGCACGCCCTTGGGTTCGCCGGTGGAACCCGACGTATAGATCGCATAGGCAAGGTTGTGCGGCTGCAGCGCGCGGTCCTGGGAGGTGGGATCGTGCGACGGCTGTGCGGCGAGTTCGGCCTGCACGTCCGCGGCGTCGAGGCAGATCGACTGCCGCGGGTCGCCGGGTGCGCGCTGCGCCGAATCGGTCTGGGTCAGCACCCAGGCCGCGCCCGAATCGCGCAGCATGTAGTCCAGGCGCGCGGCCGGATAATCGGGATCCAGCGGCAGGTAGGCCGCACCGGCCTTCAGGATGCCGAGTATCGCCACGACCATCTGCGCCGAACGCGTCATGCACAGGCCGACGCAGTCGTCGGCGCGCACGCCGCGCGCGAGCAGCGCATGGGCGAGCCGGTTCGCCTGCCGGTTCAGTTCCGCGTAGCTCAGCCTCTGGCCGTCCGCGACGACGGCGATCGCGTCCGGCGTGGCGGCGACCTGGGCCTCGATCAGCGCGTGCACGCACACGTCGTCGGGGAAGCGGCTGTCGGTGCGGTTCCAGTCCGCGAAACGCGCCACTTCCGCCGCATCGAGCAGGTCGATGTCGTGGCCGGACTGCAGCGCCGCGGGCAGTTGGTCGAGCAGGCGTCCGAAATGGCCGACCAGGCGCTGCATCGTCGCGTCGCCGAAGTGCTCGGCGCGATAGCCGAACTTCACTTCGAGCGTGCGGCCCAGGCTCGCGATCAGGCTGAGGCGGAAGTTGGTCTGCTCGCTGTTGCCGGCGCGCTCGATCTCCAGCGTCGCCGCGTCGCTGCCCGCGCTGTCGCCGCTGATCGCGTCGAGCGGATAGTTCTCGAACACCAGCAGGCTGTCGAACAGCGCCACGCCGGGACGCACGCGCGATTCGCGCTGGATCTCCGGCAGCGCGAGATAGCCGTGCTCGACGCTGCGCTGGAAATCCGCCTGCAGCCGCGCGACCGAATCGGCGATGCCGGTACCGGCGGCAAACGATACTTTGACCGGAATGGTATTGATGAACAGGCCGACCATTTCCTCCACGCCGGGCACTTCCGCCGGGCGGCCGGAAATCGTCGCGCCGAACACCACGTCGGTTTCGCCGCTGTAGCGGTGCAGCAGGCAGGCCCAGCACCACTGCACGAGTGTGTTGACCGTGGTGCGCTGGTTCTGCGCGAGGCTCTGCAGCGCCTGCGTCTGTGCGACCGACAGTTCCAGGCGCATTTCGCGGTGGCCGCTGTCGCCGTCGCTGCCGAGCCGGTCGACGACCAGCGGCGTGGGCGTGTCGAACGTGCCGAGGGTCTCGCGCCAGTAGGCACGCGCCGCGGCCGGGCTGCGCGCCTGCAGCCAGGCGATGTAGCGCTCGTAGCTCGGCGGCGGGTCCAGCGCCGCGGCGCGCCCGTCCACGGCGGCGCGGTACAGCTCGATCACGTCGCGATACACCAGCGGCAGGCACCAGCCGTCGAGCAGGATGTGGTGCAGTGTCCACAGCAGCTGGTAGCGGTCGTCGCCGAGCCGCAGCAGCGCGATGCGCAGCAGCGGCGCTTCGGCGAAGTCGAAGCCGCGGCGCCGGTCGGCGCTGCGGTACGCCTCGAAGCGCGTGCGCTGCTCGTCTTCGTCGAGCCCGCGCCAGTCTTCCTCGTGCCACGGCAGCAGCGCACGCGCGCTGACCAGCTGGTGCACGGCCTCGCCTTCGCCGACGAACGCGGTGCGGAAGATGTCGTGGCGCGCGATGACCTGCTGCCAGGCTTCGCGGAACGCGGCCGTGTCTAGGCTGCCGCGCAGGATCGGGTAGTTCTGCACCACATAAGCCGAACTGTCGAGCAGGCTCTCGAACAGCAGCCCCGCCTGCATCGGCGTGGCCGGATACAGGCGCGCGAGATCCGGATAGTCCGCCTGCCACGCGTCGAGCCGGGTCTGGTCGACGTGCGCGAGCGGGAAATCCGACGGCGTGAAACCGCCGGCGTCGCGCTGCTGGCAATGGCGGATCACCTCGCGCAGGCCGTCCTCGATATGCGCGGCGAGCGACTGCATCGTCGCCGCGTCGTACTGGCCGCTGCTGTAGTTCAGGCTGCACTGCAGCTGGCCGCCGAAGATCTTGCCGCTGAAGCCGAGCTGCGCGGCGCGCTGCCGGCGCAGGCTCACCTGCGGACCGATCGATTCGGGCGCGCTCTGGAAGCGCGTCGTCTCGTTGATGACCTGGTCGAACTGGCCCAGATAGTTGAACAGCAGCGCTTCGTGCTGGCCGGCCGCGGCCGCTGCCGCGGCGAGATCCTCGTCCGCGCTCAGGTAGCGCAGCACGCCGTAGCCCAGGCCGCGCTGCGGAATCGCGCGGTACTGTTCCTTGACGGCCTTGATCACCGCGCCGGTTTCGGCGCTCGCGCTACGCAGCACGAGCGGATAGATGCTCGTGAACCAGCCGACGGTCTGGCTCAGGTCCAGGCCGTCGTCGAGATCCTCGCGGCCATGACCTTCCAGGCGCAGGCGCAGGCCGGCCGCGCCGCTCCAGCGGCGCATGCCCAGGTACACGCCGGCGAGCAGCAGCTCGTTGATCTGCGTGCGGTCCGCGGTGTGGCAATGCTGCTGCAGCGCGCGCGTTTCGGCGGGGGTCA
>CAMLSI010000371.1 GCA_946482585.1 uncultured Lysobacteraceae bacterium | reverse complement strand
CGGCCTGGCGCGCGTCGAAGCCGAACATCATGAACGAGATCAGGCCGGCGCTCGCGGCGGGCTCGAGGATCACGGTGTACTTGCCCGGTTCCAGCGCCTTGGCATCGGCGGAACGCTTGGCCTTGTCGATCGCGACGGCGATTTCGCTCTTCGCATCGAACGTCGCGACGTCGGCCACGTTGCGTGCGACCCAGCCCGAACCGCGGCCGTCCTCGGTGCGCACGGTGCAGGTGAAATCGACGCCGGTCGACTTGTTGTAGGCGAAATTGCCCTTGCTGTTCGCGATCGCGATGAAGCTCTGCGAATCGACGAAGAAACCGGCAGCGACGAGCTTGTCCTTCTTGCACGGTTCGATGCAGGCCGCGGCGACGTCGGCGCGGTATTCCGGCGTGACGGCGGCGGTCCTGGCGTTGAACGTCTCGCTCGTCTTGTATTCCTGCTTGTCGATGGCCGGCATGAACTCCGGATTCTCCGGCGCGAGCTTCGCGAGCTCCTCGGCGCGGCGCACGACCTTTTCGAGCGACGCATCGTCGAACTCGTTGATCGTCGCGGTGCCGATGCGTTTGCCGAACGCGACCTGCACGCCCAGCTGCAGATCGTCGACGCTGCCGCTCGTCGACACGCTGTTGAGCGCGTAGCGGATGTTGCCGGTGACGGAGCCGGTCAGCTGCGCGCTGCATTCGTCAGCTTTCGACAGCTTGACGACTTTCTCCAGGATGGCCTTGGCTTCCTGCTCGGAAAGAATACCCATGATCAGTTCTCCTTCGGATCAGCCGAGGCTGCGTGCGGTGTTGATGACGTTGATGCCGTTGAAACGCGCCGTCGACGAGCCGTGCGAGACGGCCGACACCTGACCCGGCTGGCCCTTGCCGTCGAAGAACGAGCCGCCGAGGCGATAGTCGTCCTTGTCGCAGACCGCGACGCAGGCGTTCCAGAATTCCGGCGTGCGGATCTGATAGGCCACGTCCTCGAGCATCTCGGTGACCTTGCCGTTCTTGATTTCATAGAACAGCTGGCCGCCGAACTGCGCGTTGTAGCGCTGCTGGTCGATCGAGAACGAGCCGTCGCCGACGATGTAGATGCCGTTCTCGATGTCCTTGATCATGTCGGCCGGGCTCAGCTTGCCTTCGCCCGGCGAGAGCGAGACGTTGGCCATGCGCTGGAACTGCACGCTCGACCACGAGTCGGCATAGCAGCAGCCCTGCGATTCCTTGAGGCCGAGGATGTGCGCCTGATCGCGGATGACCTGGTAGTTGACGAGCTTGCCCTTGCTGATGAGGTCCCAGCGCTGCGTCTTGACGCCTTCGTCGTCGTAGCCGACGGCGCCGAGCGAGCCCGGCTGGGTCTTGTCGGCGAAGATCGTGACCTTGTCGCTGCCGTACTGGAATTTCTCTTTCCACTTGTCCAGCGTCGCGAAGCTGGTGCCGGCGTAGTTGGCTTCGTAGCCGAGCACGCGGTCGAGTTCGAGCGGATGACCGACCGACTCGTGGATCGTGAGCCACAGGTGCGAAGGATCGAGCATGAGGTCGTACTTGCCCGGCTTGACCGAGCGCGCCTTGAGCTTTTCCTGCGCCTGCTTGGCCGCCGCGACGGCGTCGGCGACCATGTCGTAGGAATTGTTGTAGACCACCGCGCCGCCGGGCAGCGTGACCGCGTCGGCGGCCTTGGGTTCGAAGTATTCGTAGCCCATGCCGCGCGGATCGGACAGGCCCTGGCGGATGCGGAACTTGCCGCTGGCCTTGTCGACCGCGGTCACGGTCATCGGCGCCCAGATGCGATGCACGTCCTGGTCGATGTAGGAACCGTCGGTCGACGCGAAGTATTTCTGTTCGTTGACGAGGAACAGCGTCGAGTTGATGAAGCTCGCGCCGGCCTTCATCGCGGCCGCGTTGACGGCGAGCAGCAGGTCGACCTTTTCCTTGATCGGCACTTCCATCGCGTTCTTGACGATCGGCGTCTTCCAGCTGACTTCGCCGACGCCCTTGACCGGCGCGAGTTCGACCGGCTTGGCCTGCAGGCGCGAATTCGCCTTGGCGATGGTCACGGCCTGGCGCGCGGCGTTGGCGACGGCTTCCGGCGTCGCGACGCTGGTCGCGGCGAAGCCCCAGGTGCCGTTCGCGATGACGCGGATGCCGACGCCCGAGGATTCGGTGTTCACGACGTTCTCGACGCGGTCTTCGCGCGTGACGACGAACTGGCGCAGATAGCGGCCGATGCGCACGTCGCAGTAGCTCGCGCCGCTGGCCTTGGCCGCCTCGAGCGCGGCGTCGGCGAGCTTCTTCTTGGTCGCCGCGTCGACCTTGCTCAGCAGTTCTTCCGCGGCGATCGCGCGGCCGTACACGGGCAGCAGCAGTGCGCCGAGACCGGCGCCGGCGAACTGCAGAAAATCGCGTCTGTCCATACTCACTCTCCGATGGGCGCAGTTTGGGTGGCGGCGGCGCTCGTCTTCTGAGGCGGACGCAGACGCCGGGGCGCCCGATCTTCGATCAGCCGTGGCCCCGGTGTCCCGTGACGAAGGGCATGGTGTGGCGACTCCTCTGCCGGCGAAGCGCGCGGTACGAAGGCCGCGAAGGCGGCGCGCGGCGGCGTTGGCGACGGCGCGGATCGGACTTTCGTCGAATGCGCAACTACGGCAACGTCGCGTCGGTACGTCCGGCGATCCAGGTCTCGTGCACGGTCCAGTCGTCGCCGAGCACGACGAAGTCCGCCGCATGGCCTGCCGCGATGCGGCCGTAGCGGTCGCCCAGACCGAGGAATTCCGCCGGGTAGGTCGATGCCATGCGCGCAGCTTCCGCGAGCGGCAGGCCGAGCTGCTCGACCGTGTTGCGCACGGCCGTGAGCATGTCGAGCGCCGAACCGGCCAGCGCGCCCTGCTCGTTGACGCAGAGTCCGTCGCGCACGAGCACGCGCTGGCCCGCGAGCAGGAACTCGCCGCGCTCGCCGCCGACTGGCGGCATCGCATCCGTGACGAGGAACATGCGGCCCGGCGGCTTCGCGCGGATCGCCGTGCGCAGGCTCGCCGCATGCACGTGATGGCCGTCGTTGATGAGACCGCACCAGCTGTCGCGGTGGTCGAGCGCGGCCCCGACCGCGCCGGGTTCGCGGCTGGTCAGGGGCGTCATCGCATTGAACAGGTGCGTGACACCGCGGACGCCGAGCGCGAACGCGTGCATGAGCTGTTCGTAGCTGGCCGCCGTATGTCCGGCCGCGACGACGACGCCGCGGCGCACGAGGTCGGCGAGGGCCGCATCGGAGACCTGCTCCGGCGCGAGCGTGACCAGGGTGACGCCGCGCGCGAGCGACGCCGCCAGCGCGATGTCGTCGGCATCGGGCTGGCGGAACCGCGTCGCGTCGTGCGCGCCCTTGCGCAGCGGCGCGAGATACGGGCCTTCGAGGTGGATGCCGAGCACGCCGGGTACGCCGGCGGCGATCGCGGCATCGGTCGCGGCGATCGCCGCCGCCATGGTCTCGCGCGAATCGCTGATCAGGGTCGGCAGGAAGCCGGTGGTGCCGTAGCGCCGGTGCGCGGCACCGATGCGGCGCACGGATTCCGCGGTCGGCGCATCGTTGAACAGCACGTCGCCGCCGCCGTTGACCTGGCAGTCGATGAAGCCCGGCAACAGGTAGCGGCCCTGCAGATCGCGACGCACTGCGGTCGCGGCGCGCAGGTCCGTGTCGGAGACGACCGCCAGGATGCGGTCGCCGTCGACGAGCACGGCGAGATCATCGCGGAAACCGGCGTCGGTCAGCACGCGCGCATTGACGAGGGCGACGGCCATCAGACGGTTTCCGTCACTTTGTTGAGGTGTGGCGGCAGGTCGGGGTTGTAGCCGCGGCGCAGCGCGAGCGCGTTGCACGCGCGATAGAAGCTCTGCACCTGCACCAGCGGCGCGCAGGCCGGATGCACGCGTTCGGGCAGCGGCAGGGTGGTGCCGGCCGGATCGCCCGGCGCCGCGACGAACACCTGCGCGCCGCGGGCGCGAAATTCCGCGGCAGCGGCGAGCGTGCCGTCCTGCGTGCCGTCGTCCTGCGCGAACACGAGTAGCGGAAAGCCCGCGCCGATCAGCGCCATGGGGCCGTGCTTGACCTCGGCCGCGCTGAACGCCTCGGCATGCAGGCCGCTGGTTTCCTTGAACTTGAGCGCGGCCTCCTGGGCGGCGCCGAGGCCGAGGCCGCGGCCGAGCACGAACAGGTTGTGCGCATCGGCGAGGCCGTCGGTCAGCGCCGTCCAGTCGTTGTCCCAGCTGCGCGCGAGCGCGGCGGGCAGGCTGTCCAGCGCGTCGCCGAGCTCGCGCCGGCCGCTCCAGGCGGCGGCGAGCTGCAGCAGGGCCGATAAAGTGCACAAATAGCTTTTGGTCGCCGCGACGCTGCGTTCCGGCCCGGCCTGCAGCGCGATCACGTCGTGGGCGACCGCCGCGAGCGGCGAGTCCTCGGTGTTCACGAGCGCGAGCACCTGCGCGCCGGCTGCGCGCGCGGCTTCGGCGTTGCGCACGAGGTCGGGGCTCTTGCCCGACTGCGAGATCGCGACGAACAGCGCGTCGTGCAATTGCAGCGGCGCCGCATAGACCGAACTCACCGACGGCGAGGCGGACGCGGTGCTCAGGCCGAGCTGGGTCTCGAACAGGTATTTCGCGAACGTGGCCGCGTGATCGGAGCTGCCGCGCGCACAGGTCACGATGAAGCGCGGCGCGCGCGCGCGCAGGCGCGCGGCGAGTTTTCCGATCGTCGCCGCATTCGCATCGAGCTGCGCGCGGATCAGCGCGGCGCTGCTCTGGGCTTCGCGGAACATCAGCGTGGTTTCGGCGGCGGGCAAGACGGTCATGCGGTCCTCGAAGGGCGGGTCACTCGTTTACAGGCCGCTGGTCAGTTCGGCGACGAAGTCGTACATGTCGCCGCGATACCAGGAACAGGTGAATTCGACGACGCGGCCGTCGTCGAGAAAACTGCGGCGTTCGATCAGCAGGCCTGCCGCGCCGACTGCGACGTCGAGCTGGCGTGCCTGGTCCGCATCGAAATTGATCGCGCGCAGGCGCTGCAGCGCCCGCTGCGGGCGCAGGCCGAAGCGGTCCAGCGTTTCGTAGAGCGAATCGACGACGAGTTCCGGATCGGGCAGCAGGTTCAGCGGCACGGCCGTGCGCTCGATCGCGAGCGGCTGGTCGCCGGCGTAGCGCAGCCGATACAGGCGCGCCACGCGTGCGCCGGGCGACAGCGACAGCGCCATCGCTTCCTGCGGCGTCACCTCGCCGTTGCCGCGGTTGAGGAATACCGAGCGCGGGTTCATGCCGCGCGCGCGCAGGTCGTCGCTGAAGCTCGTCAGGCGCGAGAACGATTTGACGATGCGGCCGGCGACGAAGGTGCCGGCGCCCTGGCGCTGGATCAGCACGTCGTCGGCGACGAGGCCGGCGATGGCCTTGCGCACGGT
>CAMLSI010000370.1 GCA_946482585.1 uncultured Lysobacteraceae bacterium | reverse complement strand
GCGTTCGCGCAAGCTGCAGCTTCTCGGGACCGACATCCAGAGCGGCGACGAGCAGACCCATCGCCTTCGCATACTGGACTGCGATGTGACCGAGTCCGCCGATTCCGGAAATCGCCATCCATTGTCCGGGACGCGCTTCCGTTTCGCGGATTCCCTTGTAGGTCGTGACACCGGCGCACAGTATCGGCGCGAGCGCGCGGAAATCCGGTTGCGACGGCAGACGGGCGACATAGTCCGCATTCCCGATCGCATACTGCGCGAACGTGCCGTTGATGCCATAGCCCGTATTGTGCTGGTGCTCGCAGACCGTCTCCCAGCCGTCGACGCAATGCTCGCAGGCGCCGCACGCATCGTGCAGCCATGGAAGTCCGACGGCGTCGCCCTCGCGCAGATTCCTCACGCCCGTCCCGACGGCGGCGACGACCCCCGTCCCCTCATGCCCCGGGACGAACGGAACCGCCGGCTTCACGGGCCAGTCGCCATCGGCAGCGTGGAGGTCGGTGTGACAAACTCCGCTCGCGCGCAAGCGGACCAGGACTTCGCCCGGCCCCGGCGTCGGAACCGGCAAGTCCTCGATCTGCAGGGGCTTGCCGAATTCGCGGACTACTGCCGCTTTCATCGTCTCGGCCACGGCGCAACTCCGTCGATGCGGGGAATGGTTCGAAGGCTAGCGAACCGGCGGGGCGGCCTGCTTGATCCAGGTCAACCCGTCTCGCCACGGCCGGCACACGATGGGTGCGGCATATCGCGGCCGCGGGATCGCGAACCGAGCGGAGAACGGCCATGGACAGATTCCAAGCTCACGCAGCGTCGCGCTATCCCCTCGCGCTGCTGCTCGCTTTCGGCGCCTGGTGGATCCTGCTGGGCATAGAACCCCGCTATCGACAAGACTGGCTGCTCGAGAACGTTCTCGTCGTCATCGCCGTTCCGCTGCTGATTGCCGCCCACCGCAAGCTGCGTTTCTCCAATGCGGCGTACACCTGCATTTTCGTGTTCCTCTGCCTGCACGAGATCGGCGCGCATTTCACGTATTCGGAAGTTCCCCTGCCCGACCGGCTCGCCGATCTGCTGAACCTGCAGACCAGCGTCGCGCGCCGAAACCATTTCGACCGGCTCGTGCACTTTCTCTATGGCTTGCTGATCGCCCCGCCTGCAGTGGAACTGCTCGACGCGCGCGCGCCGCAGCGAGGCCTCTGGCGCTTTCTGGTTCCCTGGTTGTTCGTGGTGTCGCACGCAACTCTGTTCGAGATCGTCGAAGCATCCGCCGCCGTCGTGTTCGGCGGCGACCTCGGCGAGGCGTATCTGGGGACGCAGGGCGATTCCTGGGATTCGCAGAAGGACTCCGCGCTCGCCGCCGTCGGCGCGGCGATCGGCGTTGCGATCCATCGATGCGCGCGACGACTAGCACGCGTGCGGGTGAGCGCTACCCGCGCCCGCCACTAATGCGCGAGCAACAGCGGTCTCTCCGCGATCTGCACCAGACGGATCAGTGTTGCCGCGCCATCCCACTCGCCGAACCCGTCGTGCGGAAAGGCGCCGGCGACGAACAGGTCGATGCCGTACTGCCTGGACAAGTCCGACAAGCGGACGCAGGCCTTCTCGGGCGCTGCGCTGCTGTCGACAACGACAGCGTCGATATCGAAGCGCCGGAGATACTTCAGTGCCTCGTCGATATCGCGCGCGTGCGCAGCGGAACGGAACAGCAACACTTCCTGAGCGCAACGGAGCAGCGGCAGTGCCGCATGGAGCGCACGGCGGCACTGCAGCGAATCGTTCCATCCGATGCCCATGCGCTGCGGCGGCGGAAAAGCACGAAGCGCCGCCGGCACGACGACGCAGGGACGTGCGCTTTCGCACACCACGCGCCGCAGTGTCCCCCAATCGGAGAATCCGTCGAGGAGCAACGCGTCAGCCAGGGCAGCGGCGCGCAGCAGCGCCTGATCCAGCGGCAGCGTTCCGCGCGGCAGGTTTCGAACGGGGCCAGCATCCGGCGGGTCCTTCTCGGCCTGCCGTTTTTCCGGAGGGTCATCGCGGAGGCAGGTGACCACGCCCTTGCATGGATCCACGAAGTGCCTTGCGTAGGCGACGACATCGAGCCAGCGCGTGTCGTCGCAACAATGAACCAGCAGGTCCGAGTACATGCGTCAGCCTTCGGGAAAGGAGCACGGAATCAGCCTCCGCAGAGTAGTTTCGACACGACGATCCGACGATCACAGGTCCGCAACAGCGAGTAACGTCGGGTAACGCTGCAGACTCCTCCGGCAGGATCGTGACTGCTGCCTCGGCAAACGGGCAGATCGTTCCGTCTCGGGGCAAAGCATTGCCGGCTCTCGATGCCGGAGCGTCCGCATCGGGATCACGATCGCGATTCGGACGCGATTCGGACGCGATGCCTGGGTCCGCGGATTCTCTTGCACGTCCCTCGTCTCGATCCGCGGGAATCGACCGGGCAGGACGAATCGTCTTCGCCGCAGGGTTCACGCCCGAACGACGTGCGGGAGGAAACAGTAGCCGCATCGCCGGTTGCGCTCGCCGTATCGGCTTTCCGGAGAAATCCATGACCTGCAACCGCCTCGTCGATAGCGCAGCTGCCGTATGAAGCTCAACGCCGACGCTGCCGAAACGCCGCCGGGCACATTCGAGCTGATGGCACGCTCGGCGCAATTGCTGCGCTTCGCCTCGCGTTACCGGCATCTCGCCGGCGCCGCCGGCGAAACCGGCTCGCACGACGACGCCGATGCGTTCGTCGCCGACATCCAGCAGCTCGGTCCCGCATTCGTCAAGATCGGCCAGGCGCTTTCGGTGCGCCCTGACCTGCTGCCGCTCAGTCACCTCAAGGCATTGCAGAAACTGCAGAACGAGGTGGAACCGGTTCCTGTCGCCGACGTGCGGCAAGTGATCGAGAGCGAGCTGGGCGTGCGCGTATCGAAAATCTTCACGACGTTCGACGACAAACCACTGGCCGCGGCGTCGCTCGCACAGGTCCATGCGGCGACGCTGCGCGACGGACGCGACGTGGTCGCCAAGGTGCAGCGTCCGGGCATCGCCGACAGTGTCGCGAGCGATCTCGCCGTGCTGCGCGGCATCGCCGATGCCGCCGACCGTTTTACCGATCGAGGCCGCCGCGTCCGGTTCGGCGACTGGATCGAAGAAATGGCCGAGACCCTTGCCGAAGAACTCGATTACCGACTCGAAGCCGCGAACATGCGCGCCATCGCCGCGCAGCTGACCGACTACCCGATGCTGTTCGTGCCGTCGCCGATCGACGACCTCAGCACTGCGCGGGTACTGACGATGGAGCGCGTGCGCGGCCGGAAAATCGATGCGCATCCGGGCCTGCAACGTCTGGAACATCCGCTGGACGCGATGGCCCGGGATCTCCTGCGCGCCTACCTCGACCAGATCTTCGTGCATCGGCTGGTGCATGCCGATCCGCATCCGGGCAATCTGATCCTCTGCGGCGATCGCCTCGCGCTGGTGGACGCCGGCATGGTGCTGCGGCTCGCGCCTCGCATGCGCGACGACCTCCTGTCCCTGATGCAGGCGACGGTGGAAGGCGAAAGCGACCGTGTCGCGAGCCTGATCGAACGCCTGGGCGAGCGCCTGTCGATGTTCGACGGGCGCGCGTGGCAGCGCCGATGCGGCCGGCTGGTGTTGCGCTACTGCAGCCAGTCCGCACACGACGAGATCGGCGCGGGCGAGCTGCTCGTCGCACTCGCGCGCCAGAGTGTGGAGTCAGGGCTGCGGCCGCCGCCGGAAATGGCGGCGCTCGGGCGCACGCTGCTCGCGCTGGAAGGATCGGCGAAGCGCCTGGATCCGGACCTGCGACCGAATGTCATCGTGCGCGAAAAACTCGACGACCTCATCCGCCGGCGCGTGGGCGAGGAGTTTTCGCGCAAGCGGATCCGCGGCCACCTCATCGAACTCGCGAACTTCGGCACCACCCTTCCGCAGCAGATGCGCGATGCGCTGGAGCTGATCGCGCACAACCGGCTGCGCGTGCGGATTTCCGGTCTGGGAGAAGCGCGCCTGCTCGAAAACCTGCAGAAGATCGCGAACCGGATCAGCGCCGGTCTCATTTCCGCCGGTCTCGTGGTCGCCGCGGCGCTGACCCTGCGCATCGATGCGGGACCGCGTCTGCTGGGCTACCCTGCCCTGGCTCTCGTGCTGTTCCTCACGGCGTTCGGACTCGGCGTCGCCCTCATCGTGAGCGCGCTGAGGTCGGACCGGAAGCGATAGCCGGGCCCGGCCGCCACCGCGATCCGCCCCCCTCCGGTTTAGCCCGGCACAGCGCTTGCGACACGAGCGCCGCGCTGCCTTGCGGCCGGCACCCAAAATTAACTACTGTCTTTGTAAATTAATCACATAACCGGCCCGCGTTTTTCCCGAGGGGAGCCTCGCGCACGAAGACGCCGATCTCCCGCAACGCCTCGCCGGCTTCGGGAAATTTCGGCGCAAACAGGGGGTAGCAGTGCATCATGCCGCGCCCTACCTTCAGGCGCACGTCGACGCCGGCGGCGGTCGCCTTTTCCGCAAACTGCACAGCGTCGTCGAGCATGGATTCGTGCTGGCCCACGAAGATCAGCAGCGGAGGCAGACCGCGCAGATTTCCGTGCAGCGGAGAGATCAGCGGGTCGGCCGGATCGCATTCTCCCGCGTAGTACCGGCTGAAGGTCTGCCACGATCCGTCGGGAGCCAGCGGATCCCTGCGTCGGTACGACGCGCCCGAGCAGGTCAGGTCGGTCCAGGGCGACAGGACTGCCGCTGCCGCCGGCAACGGCAATGCGCGATCACGCAAGGCCAGCAGTGTCGCCAGGCACAGTCCGCCGCCCGCGGAGTCGCCGACGAACACGATCGACGCGGGCGCGTGTCCCTGTTCGCGCAGCCAGGCATAGGCGGCCAACGCATCGATCAGTGCCGCAGGAAACGGATGTTCGGGCGCGAGACGGTAGTCGAAGTTCAGCGCCGCCACGCCACATTCGCGCGCGACCTTGGCGACCACGGAGCGATGTGAACGGCACGATCCCATCACGTAACCGCCGCCGTGAAAATACAGCACGACGCGCTGTCGCTCCGCCCGCGGCGGAACGATCCACTCTGCGGACCGATCGCCGATCATCACTGGCCGGACGTGCATATCGGGCGGAACGGCGCCGAATCGCGAAGCCGAGGCATCGGCGCGCTGCCGCAGTGCCGATACCGAGGTCGTTCCGTCGATCGCACGCGGCTTGCGCTGCAGGCGCAGCCAATGACGGTGTCTGAGCAAGAACAGGTAGAAACGGCTGCGCAGGCTTTGCATCGCTGGTCTTGTCGGCGTCGTCGGCGTTGCCGCGCCGGTCGGACGCCGGCGAATCGGCTTCCGCGAATCGTGCCGCAGCGCCTGGCGCGAGTACACCCACCGGCGTGAAGCAGTGCCGAGATCGCGCGG
>CAMLSI010000369.1 GCA_946482585.1 uncultured Lysobacteraceae bacterium | reverse complement strand
CGGCCGCGCGGTAGTCGGGCGGAAAATCCGGACCGCGCGTGATGCCGAGCGTCAGCGTCGCCGCGTCGCCGGCGATCGGCCCGGCGCCGACGAGGAACAGCGGCTTGCCGCGATCGAATACGTACCAGACCGCGACGAGCTGACGCGCATCGCCGCTGCCGAACACGTGCAGGAAAAAGCCGTGACCGCTCTGTGTTGGCTGAAACCAGTTGCCGCTGTGGCAGGCACGCACGCCCGCGCCGGGTGCGTCGTCGGCGGGCGATGCCGCCGCGACCAGCGGCTCGATGGCCAGTTCGCCGCTGCCGAAACCCGGCAGCGAACTGGTCCAGCGCAAGGTCGCCTGCTGCGGCGAACGGAATTCGAGATCGAGCTCGCCCCAGGCGTACTGCTGTACGTCGGCCGCGCGGAAATCCGGCGGGAAATTCGCGCCGCGGCTCGCCGCCACCGGCACGCGCACGCGCGCGCCGTCGGCGCGGCCCACGCCGATCATCCAGAGCGGATCGCCGTCGGCATAGACGAACCAGCTCGCGACCACGTGCGTCACGCCGTCGATGACGACCGGCTCGAGCATGAGGCCGTGACCGTCGGACAGCGGGTTCCACCACATGCCGGCGATGCGCGTGTCGATGCGGTAGTCGGGCTGGCCGTCGAAGTCGCCGAGGTTCACGCGCCAGACGCCGCGGCCGTAGGTGAACGCGAACAACTGCGGCGGCTCGTCCGGCGGCGCGACGAGCTTGAGGTCTTCGGTGATGACGTTGGCGTAGCCGGTGTTCTCCACCGCCCAGTGCTGGCCGCCGTCGAGCGAGACGAACAGGCCGAGGTCGGTGCCGATGTAGAGCTCGCGCGTGTTGCGCGGATTGATCGCGATCGCATGCACGGGCACGTCGGGCAGGCGGCCTTCGCCGACGCCGTCCAGCGGCTCCCAGTTCGCGCCGGCGTCGGCTGACTTCCACACGTGCACGCCACCAAACGTGGAATAGGTCGCATAAGCCACATTGCTGTCCGCCGGATCGAACGCGAGGCGGGAGACCCAGCCGTCGCGCGGCGCGCTCGACGCCCAGACCGTGTTCGCCGTGCTCGCGAGCGCGGCGCCACTGCGGAAGATCGCGTTGCGGTTGCCGACGAGCATGCGGTTCGGATTGCCGGGCGCGATCGCGATGGCCGACGTGCGGCTGGAAAAATCGGTACCGAAGCGCGCGCTCGCGGGACGCCAGTCCGCCGCGGCGTCGTCGGTGCGCCAGAGCCGCAGGCCGCCCGCATACAGCCGGTCCGGCGCGTTCGGGTCGATCAGGTACGGCATGATGAACAAGGTCTGGTCGCTCAGGCCGCGCGTCGCGCCGGCGAAGCGCTGGCCGCCGTCGACGGACTTGCCGATCGAGATGTACTGCGCGCTCGCATAGAGCACGTTCGTGTTGGCCGGATTCACCGCGGCGAACGCGCCGTCGCCGCCGTAGACGTGACGCCAGCCGTAGGCACCGGCCGTGTCGCCGCCGAGCCATGTGCCGTTGTCCTGCGTGCCGCCGAGGTAGCGGCGACCGTCGGGAAACACGGCGCCCGCATAGAACTGCGTCGTGCCCATGCCGCGGCTCGCGTCGCGCCAGCGCACGCGGTCGCCTTCGAGCGCGCGGCAGAGCGCCGCATCGCCGTAACCGATCGGCGCGCGGGCGTTGTCGGTGACCGAGACGCCGCCGTCGTGCGTGCTGTAGAGGCGCTGATTCGCGGCGCCGTCGTACTGCGGATGGAAACGGATGCGGTGCTGGTCCGGATGCACGTAGGAATCGTCGGGTGCGAAGTAGTAGCTCGCGAGCCCGAAGCGCCGGCCGCCGTCGACCGAGCGGAACAAGGTCATGCCGCCGACCCAGACCGTGTCGCGATCGAGCGGGTCGGCCGCGATCGCGTTGTTGTACCAGCCGGCCGCATAGAAGTCCGGCTGCGACGGATCGCTGCAGGCCGGCGGCTTCACCGCGAAGTGAAACTGGAACAGGCTCGCCGAGAGGATGTCCGGCGAATCGTTGCGCAGACGCGCGTCCCAGGTGCGCCCGCCGTCCTCGGAACGCCATAACGCATGCAGGCCGTTGTCGTAGTCGCCGACGCCGTCGCCCGTGCGGTCGAAGCCCGGCGCGATGCTCGCGGCCACCGCATAGATGACGCGCGGATCGGCGCGATGGATGTCGATCTGTGTGCGGCCCTGTCCCGCTTCGGACAGCACGGTTTCCCACTGTCCCGCATTGCCCGCGTCGGTATTGAGGAAGATCGCGGCCGGGCACGGACCACTGCACGCCGGCGGCGTCACCGTACCGGGCAGCCAGTAGCGGTCCGCGATCGAGCGCGATGCGCAGGTTGCGAGCAGCCAGTCCAGCGGCGTATCGCTGCGGATCGCAAGATCGGTGCAGCCCTCGTAGCGGCGCTGGTCCTGCGCGTCGGCCGGCCGCAGCAGACGTTCGAAGGTTGCGCCGCCGTCGCGCGA
Source organism: uncultured Lysobacteraceae bacterium (assembly GCA_946482585.1). Next base: position 2,985 of record CAMLSI010000369.1, on the reverse strand, counting down.
ACGCCAGATGCCGCTGTTGGTCGCCGCGTACAGCCGGCGCGAATCGCGCGGACTGAACACGATGTCGCTGACGTAGCGGAAGTCCGCATTCTGCGTCGCGAGCAGCGGGCTCCAGCTCGCGCCGCCGTCGACGCTCTTGAGAATCCCCGATCCGCTCATCGGCGACCACGGCATGCCGCTGTCGCGATAGAGCTCGCCGGTGCCGGCGTAGAGCGTATCGGGACGCTCGGGATCGATCGCGAGCGCGCCGATGTTGAGGTTGGCCGCATCGTCGGACAGCGGCTGCCAGCTGGTACCCGCATCGGTGCTTTTCCAGACGCCGCCGGACACGCCGCCCGCGAACATCACGTCCGGATTGCGCGGATCGAATTCGAGTGTGCGCGTGCGGCCCGTCGCGTTGGCCGGCCCCAGCCATTGCCATTGCGGCTGCGCCTTGGCGCCGCCGACCGGATTGTGCCCGGCGCTCGGCAGGTGCCGCTTCATCGACCGCATCTGCGCTTCGGCGCGGAACCACCGTGCCGGCTGCAGTTCGGTCTCGCCCGCGGGCAGGCGCCGCGCGGCGAACAACTGCGCGCGCTCGAGCGCGCCGCTGACGCGCGCGCGCTGCTCGGCGCGCTCCTCGCGCAGGTATTCGGCAGCGCTGCGGTGTTCGTCTCCGCGCCCGACCTCGCCGGCGAAGCGGGGCTGCGAGATACAACCTGCGATCGCGGCGCACGCCGCGCCCACTGAAATCCACCGCCAGCCCGATGCCATCGTCGTCCCCCGAATGACTACGGCAGTCATCGTAGCGCCGCTGGCGCCGGAGCCAGCGGCGGCGATGTTGCAGAAATCATCCGGCTCGCGCGAGCGAGGCCGCGGATCAGCCGCCGAAACCTTCGACGACGATCTTCTCTGACGGTGCGCGCAACTGCCAGAGGCCGTCGTCGGTGGCCATGATCAGGCGCGACCGGTCGCGCTCGTCCCAGCGCAGATCGTAGATCTTCGCCGCTGGCGCGTTCGCGGCGACGCATTGCCAGCTCGAACCGCCGTCCTCGCTCCGATCGATGCGGGCCGAGGCGAAACCCACACCGTCACCGGCCGCATACGCCCGGTCCGGCACGGCAAGATCGACCTGCAGTTCGCGCACGTCGCAGCCCGTCAGTTCGGGCCCGCTCGCCGAACCGCCGCGACAGCGCGGTGAAGGTCGCTGCGCCGTCGATGCTCGCGTACAGAACTCCGTCGGGGGGCGGCAAGCAGCAGCGAGGCCGTAGCACCAGGGACATCGACCAGAGGAATGCGATCGCGCCCGAAAACCTCGTCTCCCAACGGAAGCCCGAACCCCGTCGCAACCCAGCTCGCTGCATGGTTGTCGCTGCGCGGCAGGTAGAGACGTCCTGCCCGTCCGGATCGGCGCTGAAAGCCAGAGCGCGACGCGACGCTGCGTGCAGGCCTACGCTGGCATCGCTCCAACTGCGCCCCGCATCGGACGAAACATAGACGCTGTTGCCCGACGCATCGATGGCGCTTCGCGCGCTCGGCGGAACGGAACATAGGCGCCCCGCCGCGAAACGGATGCGGACTGTCCCGGAGGACACCGACACGCGTCGTCCGCCCTCGATCCATGACGATAGTCCTAGATCCCCGCGCGGCATCGCGTGGCAGCATTGGCGCTTTGCCTTTCGGAGCTGCGCCCATGATGCTGCGTGCCCTGCCCTGCGTACTGATCGCCCTGCTGTCGGCGAGCGCGTCCGCCGCCACGATCACGACCGTGCCCGATGCCGCGGTCAAGCAGGCCATCGCGTTGCGCGACAAGGCGCTCGCGGACAAGCGGGCTTATGCCGTGCTCGAGTCGCTGACGACCGAAGTCGGGCCGCGCCTGGCGGGCGGCGCCAACGACCAGAAGGCGCGCGACTGGGCCGTCGCGAAGTTCAAGGCGCTCGGCTACGACAAGGTCTGGACCGAACCCGTCACCTATCCGAAATGGGTGCGCCGCAGCGAAAGCGCATCGCTCGTCGCACCGTTCGCGCAACATCTCGCCGTGACGGCGCTCGGCTATTCGCCGGCGACGCCCAAGGGCGGCATCACCGCCCCCATCGTGTTCTTCGACAGCCTCGATGCATTGAAGGCGGCCAGGAGCGACGACGTCAAAGGCAAGATCGCGTTCGTCAGCGCACGCATGCGCGCGCACAAGGACGGCCACGACTACGGCATCGGCTCGTCGGTGCGCAGCCGCGGGCCGGCGATCGCGGCCACGCTCGGCGCCGCCGCATTCGTGCTGCGCTCGGCCGGCACCGACAGCCACCGCCTGCCGCATACCGGCGTGACGCAATGGGAGCCCGACGGCAAGCGCATTCCCGCCGCGGCCGTATCCAATCCCGACGCCGACCTCATCGAAGCCGCGGTGCGCCGCGGCCAGCCCGTGCAGATGAAATTGCAGCTCGACTGCGGCGTCGAAGGCGACTACACCGGCGCGAACGTCATCGCCGAGATCCGCGGCAGCGAGAAGCCCGACGAAGTCGTGATCATGGGCGGCCATCTGGATTCCTGGGATCTCGGCACCGGCGCGATCGACGACGGCGCCGGCGTCGCGATCGGCATGGCCGCAGGCGCGCTGATCGGCGACCTGCGGCAGCCGCCCAGGCGCACGATCCGCGTGGTCGCGTTTGCGAACGAGGAAGCCGGCCTCTACGGCGGCAAGGCCTACGCCGCCGCACACAAGAACGAGGTCGCGCAGCACGTGCTCGGCTCGGAATCGGATTTCGGCAGCGACCGCATCTGGCGTCTCAACGCCAGCGTGAAACCCGAAGCCTTGCCCGCGATCGACGCGATGATGCAGGTGCTCGCGCCGCTCGGCGGCGAGCGCGGCAGCGGCCGCGCGAACGGCGGCCCCGACCTGAGTCCGATGCACGCCGAGGGCATGGCCGCACTGAGCCTGACCAACGACGGCACGCGCTATTTCGACTATCACCACACCGCCGACGACACGCTCGACAAGGTCGATCCGGA
>CAMLSI010000368.1 GCA_946482585.1 uncultured Lysobacteraceae bacterium | reverse complement strand
CCGCATAGCTCAGATAGACCCAGCCGTTGTCGGCGAACTTCGGATGCAGCACGACGTCGCCGAAGCCGCCCTGGCCGCCGTAGTCGACCGTCGGCGTGCCGCTCACGTCGCCGATCTTGCCGTCCTGCGTCACGACCTTGAGCTTGCCTTTCTTCTCGGTCACGAGCAGGCGGCCGTCGGGCAGGAAGGTCATGGCCCAGGGCTCGGCGAGTTTGGCGACCGGGCGGACATCGAACGGCCGCTCCTGCGCGGCGTTGGAGGCAGCGGCACCGATGATCGACAGGACCAGCGCGGCGGTGGCGGCAAACGATCGTGGGTTCATGCGAGCTCCGAAGGTGTGGGTGGGCAGTCCGGGCGAACGTTATCCCGCAATGCATGCAAACATTACGTCAGTGCGGCACCGCCGCCTCCGGCGTACGGGCGAATGCGGCGGCCGCCGTGGCGGTTACGTGATAGTCGTCGCGATAGAGCGCCAGGTCGCCTCGCGTCGCGGGACAGCGCTGCTCGTCGCAGAAAAAGCCGCTCGGATCGGCGAGCGCGACATTGGGATAGCGGGCGGCGAGTGCGCGCAGCGCAGCGCGGTGCGGACCGGCGACCTCATCGAATTGCGCGCGCGTCACCGCGCACGCGTCGAGATCGCCGCGGCGGATGCATTTCGGCACGGCGTCGCGCAGACGCGGCGTCGGGCCCAGGACGAGAATGCGCCCGACGCGAGGACTCGCGAAATCGAGCGTGGCCCGGAGCTGCGCGATCTTGGTCGCGGCCCCCTCGTCGTCCAGGCGCAACGCGAGGATCAGGACCGCGAGGTCGTCGAGGCGCTCGGCGACGCGGTCGTTGAAATCGCGGCACTTGATGTCCGCCGGCATCGCCGATGGCGCGAGGTAGCCCACCAGCGGCGCACAGGCGTCGCGGGTATACCCGATGGCCGATGCATCGAGACGTTCGGCGAGCGTCCACGCGAGCGGCTTCCAGCTCAGCGCCATCGAATCGCCCCAGATCGCGACGGTTGGCGCCGTGCCTGGGCGCGAGGCGCAGTCGGGACGCGGAAAATCGACGCTCGAAACCGAGTAGTGACAGCGTCGCCAATGCGGCGGCAGGTCGGCCTCGACGCGCTGCGCCCATTGTTCGCGCGCCGTCGGAGGAGCGCCCTGCCGTATCGACAGGGCGCCGACGAGCGCGGCGGCGGCGACGGCCAGCGACGCCGCCACGCCCGCGCCGAGCAGGCGCGCGTCCGCGCGGCGGTGTCGCATGGGCTGTTCCAGGTAGCGGTACGTTGCCGCGGCAAGCGCGACGGCAACGGCGGCAAGCGCCAGCCGGGTGGCCGTGTCCCCTCGGCCCACGGTCGTCGCGTCGTACAGCGCGAGCAGCGGCCAGTGCCACAGATAGAGCGAATACGAGATGCGTCCGATGAACTGCAAGGGCGCCCATCGCGCCCATGCCATGGCCCGCGGTGACGACGGCGGGCCGTGTACCGCACGCAGCAGCAACACCGTGCCGGCAACGGCAGGCAGGGCGCCCGCGCCGGGAAAATGCGCGATCGGGACGAACGCGCCAGTGATCACGCACGCGGCACCGACCACGGACAGCCACGGCGCCTGCGCCCGCGGAGTGCTCGCCGCGAGAATGCCGCCGACGGCGAGCTCCCAGAATCGCGCCGGCATCTGGTAGAACGCGGCCGACGTGTCGTAGCGCAGCAGCAGCTCCGCCGCGGCGAACGAGGCAAAGGCCGCGACGCCGCCAAGCACGACGATAGAACGCCGGCGCAGCAGCACGATCAGCAGCAATGGCCAGATCAGGTAGAACTGTTCCTCGACTGCGAGCGACCACAGATGAAGCAGCGGCTGCTCGTCGCTGGCCGGATCCCAGTAGCCGCCGCTGGCCAGCTGAAAGTAGACGTTCGACGCGAACAGCGCCGCAGCCGCGGCGGCGTGTGCGGCGGCGCGCTGTGCGCTGCTCCAGAGCAGCGCCATGCTTGCGGCCATCGCAACGAGGATCACAAAGAGCGCTGCAGGAAAAATGCGCCGCACGCGCCGCGCGTAGAACGCGACGAGGTCGATGCGGCCGTTCGCGGCGTGCTCGCGCAGCAGCAGCAGCGTGATCAGGTAGCCCGAGATGACGAAGAACACGTCGACGCCGGCAAAGCCCGAAACGGGAATGCCGCAGGCGTGGTAGAGCACGACTTGCAGTACGGCGACTGCGCGGAGGCCGTCGATCTCCGGCCGGTATGCGATCCGGATCCCGGCCGCTTCCCGATCACTCAACGGCGCGCTCCGGCACGGCCCCGGGTGGCGGCGATCGGCAAACGGCGGGGATGGCTAGTGCGCACGGACGCTGGCGGAGCGGCGGGGGGGCATCGATCATAGCCGACCTGCGCGGCCGCAGGCCGCCGGCGGCCTGCCGGCCCAGTCCCCCCGGCGAGAGCGCAAGGCGCGCTGCCGTGCCGCGGTGTGCAATCAAAGCGCCATCGGTCCGCAACCAAAGTCTCACAATGGCTGTGTACTTTGTGGCTTTTTCCGGCGCAGGGACGGATTCCGGCGTATGCCCCACGGATCTGCAATCGTCGTCGGTGCCGGCATCGTCGGCCTGGCGCTGGCCCGCGCGATCGCCCTGCGGGGCGCACGCGTCGTCGTGTTCGAACGCAACGAGCGCGCGGTCGGCGCGTCGCTGCGCAACGCCGGCGCGATCAGCCTGCTCGGGGTCTCCGCGGCGCGCGAGCTCGATCGCGCGCGGCGTACGCGCGCCGTCTGGCGCGAATTCTGCGAGGCCGCCGACGTCTGGCACGACCCCTGCGGCAGCCTCGTGCCGGCCGGTGATACCGACGAATGGATGCTGCTGCAGGACTACGCCGCGGCGCACCGCGCATCGCACGAGTGCTCCGTGCTCGATGCGGTCGCGGCGCGCAAACGGTCGCCCTGGCTCGCGACGCGCCAGCTGCGCGGCGCGCTGTTCTCGCCGGGCGATCTGCTCGTCGATCCGCGCGTGGCGCTGCGCCGGCTGCCGCTCTGGCTGACGGAGCGGCACGAGATCGAATTCCGCTGGAAGCACGCGGTCACGCGCATCGCCTATCCCTACGTCTGGAGCGGCGGGCGGCGTCACGCGGCCGACATCATCTATCTGGCCGGCGGCGTGGACACGGCGGACCTGCTGCCCGATTCCGCGTCCGCGCCGCTCGCGCACCGGCGCCTGCTCGTGCGGCTCGCGGCGCAACCCGAAGGATTCCGCCTCGGCGCCATCGTCTCCAACGCCGCGGCGCTCGCCGACGCGATGCCCGATCACGCGGTCGCCGCGCGTCTGCGCGGCACCGTGCCGGGCCTGCGTCTGGTGCAGAGCGGCAGCGGCGAGCTGCTGCTGGATGCCGGACGGGCGGACACGGATGTCGATGCGGTCACCGGCCTGCGTCCCGCGCTCGATGCGTTGCGCCGCCTGGTCGAGTTGCCCGACGCGCATTCGGCGCAGGTCTGGGCCCTGCCGCAGGTCGGCGCACCCGACGCGGCCAGCGCGGTCGAGGTCGCGCCCGGCGTCGTCGCCGTCGCCGCGCCCGGCCGCAGCGGGCTCGGCATGACGACGGCGTTCGGCTTCGCCGAAGACCTCGTCGCCGGCACGCTGCGCGCGACGGCGGTCGATGCGTCGCTCAGCGCACGCCGTGCATGAGCCGGCGCAGCAGCGGCGCGAGCGCGAACGCGACCACGCCGCAGACGAGTCCGATGTAGAGCATCACGCTGAACAGGTGCGCGTATTTCGCGCCGGCGTCGGCGAACGCCAGGGTCGTACCCTCGGGCACGTCGATCGACGCGAGCTTGCCGAACTGCGCCGCGAGAGTCTCCGAGAACGCCGTGGCAAGGAACCAGGTGCCCATCATGAGGCTGACGACGCGCGGCACCGACAACTGCGTCACCGCGGACAGACCTACGGGAGAAAGGCACATTTCCCCGAGTTCAAGAATGAAATAGGCAAGAACCAGCCACCACACGCTGGCCTGCACGCCGGTTTCGCCCGCCTGCTGCGCCGCCCAGAGCAGCGGCACGAACGACACGCCCGCCAGCACCAGGCCGAGCGCCGATTTCACCGGCTTGGACGGATCCATGCCACGCCGGTCGAGCCAGCCCCAGAGTCCGCCGAACAGAGGTGCGAGCAGCACGAGAAACAGCGCGCCGAGATAGGTCAGCGAACCCGCGGTCTGCGGCAGCACGACGCAGTCGCGCACGAGCAATATCAGCGTGATCACGATCACGCTGCCGAACAGCAGTTTCGGCGCGCGTGACGAGGGATTGCGGTCCGACAGCCGCGCGGCGACGACGAACGCGCCCGGCGCGAGCACGAGCACGACGATCGACCACGGCGTGGTCCGTGCGAACAGCGTCAGGTTCGCGATCCAGTCGCCGCTCCAGTTCAGTGCCGGCGTCGGCTGCACCAGCGCGGGCACGACGTCCTTGGTCAGCAGACGATCGGTGAAGGTGACCCAGGAGCCGTAGGTCTGCTCGTACAGCGTGAAGAAGACGAGGCACATCAGGATCATCGAGATCAGCGCGACCATCTGATGCCGCTGCACCCGGTCGCATCTGGCGAAAATGAACCAGACGAACCAGACGAGCACGGCCATCATCATCAGCAGCATCAGCGCGAGCGCCGGCGTGACGTGTTCGCCGAGCTTGAACGCGCCGTTCGCGACTGCCCACATCAGGCCGGCGACCGGCAGGAGCCCGGCGGCGGCGCCCGCGTAGATCAGCCATTCGCGCGGCAGGCCAGCGACGCGCTCGCGCAGGCGCTGCGGGTCCGGCGCTTCCGCATGGCCGCGCAGGTATTTTTGCCCCCAGAGAAACTGGATGAGACCGAGCAGCATGCCGACGCCGGCGACACCGAAGCCGTAGGCCCAGCCGAGGGTCTGGCCGAGATAGCCGCAGATGATCGAGGCCAGCAGCGAGCCGAGATTGATGCCCGCATAGAACAGCGCAAAGCCCGAATCGCGGCGCGGGTCGTCGGGCGCATAGAGTTTGCCGACGATGGTCGAGATGTTGGGCTTGAGGAAACCCACGCCCATGATGATCAGCGAAAGCGAGAAATAGAACGCGAACAGGGCGCCTTCGTCGCGCTGCATCACGCCGTCGACGACATGCGCCTCGGTGCCCTCGATCGCCATGCCGAGATGGCCCAGCACCAGCAGCAGTCCGCCGAACACCACGGCCTTGCGCATGCCGAGCCAGCGATCCGCGAGCAGCCCGCCGATCACCGGCAGGCAGTAGACCAGGCCGCCGTAGGCGCCGATCACGTCGTAGCCCACGTTGTCGCCGAACTTGTGGTGCTGCAGCAGATACAGCAGCAACAGCGCCTTCATGCCGTAGAACGAAAACCGCTCCCACATTTCGGTGAAGAAGCAGACATAGACACCCTTCGGATGACCGAGAAAGGTGTCGCTCCCGTCATAGGGAGCGGCAACGGTAGCGGCGGACATGCGGATTCCGGTCGGGCGGGACGCTGGAGT
>CAMLSI010000367.1 GCA_946482585.1 uncultured Lysobacteraceae bacterium | reverse complement strand
ACGAACTCTTGCCCTTGCCATTGCCCGTCGTGACGACGACGACGCCGCGTTCGATCGTCGCGCGGGCGATGCCCGCGTCGACGACGGCCTTCTTGCGCTGCATGCGCTCGCGATGGCGTTCGGCCAGCGCGGCGGCGTCGTCGGTCGTCATGTCAGGCCTTCGTGACGCCGGCGTGCTTGTCGCCGAGCGCGATCACGCCGATCGCGTGCACCACGCCGAACGCGGCGATGTACGCCATCGCGACGCTGACGAAGCTCGGCATGTACTGCATGAAGCGTGCGGCGAATTCGGCGAAATGCGGCTCGGCGTAGCGGCCGCCCATCCAGTAGAACGAGCCGTTGGAAACGAGGAACGACAGCAGGCAGCTCGCCAGCGCGATCAGGCCGGCCGGCAGCGCCGAGGACAGTTGCGGCCTGTAGAACTTCTTCGCGTAGAACGCGCCGCCGTACCAGAGCACGCCGTAGGCGACCACGAGCATGGAATAGGCCGGAGTGACGCAGAAATCACTGACACCGGCCATCGTGATCGCGATGTAATCGATGAGTCCGGCCTCGAGCATCAACAGCGGCAGCGCGACCGTGCCGGCGAGGTAGAAGCCGGCGACGAAGAAGATCGCCATCGATGCGTCGGGCAGGTGCAGCACCGTGCCGAAGTGGTGATAGCGCGTCGCCAGCATCAGGAGCATCAGTGCGAGCAGGATCAGCGATTGCTTGGCGGTGGGCAGGAACTTCATGGACTAACTCCTGGCGGCGAAATGGATGCGCGACGGCGGCAGCGGGCCGGCTGCCGCCGCAGGACCGGCCTCAACGGGCCGGACGATAACGCAGGGTGACGTAGTAGCTGCGACCGGCCTGATTGTAGAACGCGGCGGTTTCGTAGTCGTGGTCGGCGACGTTGACGACGCGCGTCTGGATCAGCCATTCCGGCGTGACGGCGTATTCGGCGCGCAGGTCCAGGGTGCCGTAGCCGCCGAGACGACGCCGGTTGCCGAGATCGTCGTAGCGTTCGCCCTGGGCATTCACGGTCGCGCCGATCGCGAACGCGCCGAAGCGGCGGTCGAGATCCACGCGCGCGGACTGGCGCGCGCGTCGCGGCAGGATGTTGCCGTGGTTGGCGCCGTTCGAATCATTCTTCGGGTCGAGCAGGGTCACGCTGCTGTCGACGGTCCAGCCCGCGACATCGACGGTCCAGCTGGCTTCGAGGCCGCGGATGCGTGCCTCGTCGACGTTGCCCGGCGCGAAGATCGCCGCGTCATAGGCGATGAGTTCGTCGACGCGCGTCTGGAACGCATGCAGTTCCCAGCGGCTGCCGCCGGTCGTGCCGCGCAGGCCGATCTCGGCGCTGCGCGATTCCTCGGGCTTGAGGTTCGCGTTGCCGAAGCCCGGGAAGTACAGCTCGTTGAACGTCGGTGCCTTGAACGCGGTGCCGTAGTTCGCGACGAGGCGCAGACCGTCGCCGAAGGCGTAGCCCCAGGCCACGCCGCCGGTGGAGTGCGCGCCGAACTGTTCGTTGTCGTCGTTGCGTGCGCTGGCCTGGAAATCGTGTGCGCCGAACTGACCCTGGTACTGCGCGAACACGCCGGTCACGCTGCGCGAACTCTCTTCGTAGGCCGTGGTGCTGTCGACCTGGTCGTCGACATAGTCGGCACCGACGCTGAGCAGCTGATGCTCGGCGACGCCGATGTCGCCCTGCAGCGAGTAGTTGTCGCGCTGCGTATCGAACTTGCTCTTGAACACGCCGTTGCCGAAGTTGTCGGAATAGTCCTGGCTCTGGCCCGCGCTCGCGCTGACCACGAGGCGCTCGTGGGCCTGCAGGCGCAGCTTCGCGCCGACCACCTGCTCGCGATAGACCGACTCGTCGACGAAGCTGCCGTCATAGGCGCTGCGACCTTCGGCGCGCAGCGCGTGCGCCTGCAGGTCTCCGGCTTCGCCGAAGCGCCAGCCGCCGTTGAGCGTGACGGAGGAATTGCGGTACGGATCGCGGTCGGGTTGATCGGCGAAGCAGCCGGCTCCGGGCGATGCCTGGCCGCGACAGGAATTGAAGCCGTCGGTATCGGCATGGGCGAGATGGGCGTTGAGCCAGCCGCTTTCGCCGTTGAAGCCGATGCCTGCGGTTGCTTCGCGCGTGCGGTAGCTGCCGAGCGTCGCGCTGAAATTCGAATTCAGGCCCTGGCCGGCGCCGCGGCGCGTGAAGATCTGGATGACGCCGCCGATCGCTTCGGAACCGTAGAGGCTCGAGCGCGGCCCGCGCACGACTTCGATGCGCTCGATCTGATCGACGGGCAGATCCTGGAACGCGACGCTGCCGGCCGTGGCCGAGCCGACGCGCACGCCGTCGACGAGGACCAGCAGATGATCCGATTCGGTGCCGCGCAGGAACAGCGACGTCTGCTTGCCGGGACCGCCGTTGTTGGCGATGGATACGCCCGGCAGACCGCGCAGCAGATCGATCAGCGAGCGCGCCTGCAGGCGTTCGATGTCTTCGCGCGTGATCACGTTGACCGGAGCGAGGGTGTCGTCGACGGTTACCGCGGTACGCGTCGCGGTGACGATGACGTCGTCGAGTTCCGGCGTATGCGGCGCGGGTTCGGCGCGGGTCGAGACAGCGGGCAGGGTCAGGAGCGCGGCGATGGCCGCGTAAAGCATCGTACGGTGCATGAGTCTTCCTCCGCGCTCACCCGCGCGGTCGAACGGCGAATTAATCGGTTCGCGGAGGGAAAGCAGCGGGGGACAGGCCGGGGGCTCGTTCGCCGCGACGCCGCCCTCCGCAGCACCACCAGGCCCGGCTCGCATCGCGAGTGGACCGCTGCAGGCCGGTCTCCGGACTCACGAGCGGAGGCTTGCTCCGACGCGGCGCCTTCCCGGATCGCTCCAGTGGCGTGTTGCCGCGCTGTGCTCGTTCACCGTTGCGGGGGCAGTGCCGGGTTGTTCACCGGCTTCCCGTTTAAGCGTCTGGACGTCTGAAGGCCAGTCGCCACCTGAAGCGGCGCGGATGTTAGCAGGCCGGGATCCGCAGCGCCAATGCGATGGAGTGTGGTGCGACTGCGCGGCGCTCAGTCGCGCGCGGCGCGTTCCAGCATCTGTTTCGCATGGGCGAGCGATTCCTTCGTGATCTCGATGCCGCCGAGCATGCGCGCGATCTCGTCGCGGCGTGCCTTGTCGTCGAGCGCGGCGATGCGCGTGAAGGTCTGGCCGTCGACGGCCTGCTTGCTGACGCGGAAGTGCTGGTGGCCCTGCGCCGCGACCTGCGCAAGGTGCGTGACGCACAGCGCCTGGCGCGCGCTGCCCAGGCGGCGCAGCTTCTGCCCGACGACTTCGGCGACGGCGCCGCCGATGCCCGAATCGACTTCGTCGAACACCATGGTGCCGACGTCGTCGAGCCCGAGCGCGGCAACTTCGATCGCAAGGCTGATGCGCGAGAGTTCGCCGCCTGAAGCGACCTTGCGCAGCGCGCGCGGCGGCTGACCGGGATTGGCGCTGACGAGGAACTCGCAGCGCTCGGCACCGAGCGCGTCCGGGTCGGATTTCGCCGCGGCCTCGAGCGCGACCTCGAAGCGACCGCCGGCCATGCCGAGTTCACCCATGAGTGCGGAGATCTCCGTCGCGAACCGCGTGGCCGTTTCGCGGCGGCGGCGACTCAGGATTTCGGCGGCTTTCGCATAGTCGGCGACGGCGGCAGCGCGTTCGCGTTCGAGCGTCTGCAGCAGCGTGCCGGCATTGCGCAAGGTGTCGACTTCGGCGCGGATTTCCTCGGCGCGCGCCGTGAGCTCGTGCATCGGCAGGCGATGGCGGCGCGACAGCTCATGCAGTTTCGACAGCTGCGCTTCGGTCTCGGCCAGGCGTTCGGGATCGAGTTCGAGGCCGTCCTGATAGCGCGACAGCGCATCGGCGATGTCGCCGAGCTGGATCTCGAGGCTTTCGATCGCTTCCGCCGACGGCGCGAGCGCCGGGTCCACTTCGGCCAGCCGGGCCAGTTCCTGACGCGCGCGGGCGAGCGAACGGCGCACTGCGAACTCGCTGTCGCCGTCGACGAGTTCCGCGACCGCGGCGCTGCCGGCGACCAGTTGGCCGGCGTTGGCCAGGCGCTTGTGCAACTCGTTGAGTTCGGCGAGCTGGGCTTCGCCGAGCGCGTGGCGATCGAGTTCCTCGAGCTGGCGTTGCAGCAGCGCGAGCCGTTCGCCGTGGTCGGCGGCCCCGCCGAGATCGGCCATGCGCTGGCCGATCTCGCGCCAGCGCCGCGCCGGCTCGCGCACGGCGGCGCGTTCCGCGGCATGGTCGCCGAACGCGTCGAGCAGTTCGAGCTGGTGGCCGCGATCGAGCAAGGCCTGGTGTTCGTGCTGGCCGTGGATCTCGATCAGGTGTTCGGCCAGGGCGGAGAGCTGTGCCAGGGTCACCGGCCGTCCGTTGATCCAGGCGCGCGAGCTGCCTTCGGCGCGGATCACGCGGCGCAGCTGGCAGGCATCGTCGTCGTCGAGGTCTTCCTGCGCGAGCCAGTCGCGGGCGGCGGCGGCGTCCGACAGATCGAACTCCGCGGTGAGTTCGGCGCGTTCGCAGCCGGCGCGGATCACGCCGGCGTCGGCGCGGCCGCCGCTGAGCAGGAGGAGTGCGTCGACGAGCAGGGACTTGCCCGCACCGGTTTCGCCGGTGACCACGCTGAGGCCGGCCCGGAAGGCGATGTCGGCCTCGCCGACGATGGCAAAGTCCTTGACGTACAGCGAGCGCAGCATCGCGTTTCCTGGGCGCAGGGCGAGGGCGCGCACTCTAGCGCGAAGGCGTCTCAAGCCCCAAGACATCGCGACGGTCCTGCTATGCTGCATCCCCATGTCGCGACACGCACCTCGTCTTCCGCTCGATCCCCGCGCCCGTCAATTGCTGCGTGCGCTCGTCTCGCAGTACGTCGCCGACGGCCAGCCGGTCGGTTCGCGTGCGCTGGCCAAGACCTCGGGGCTCGACGTCAGCCCGGCGACGATCCGCAATGTCATGTCCGATCTCGAGGAGCTCGGCCTCGTGGCCGCGCCGCACACCTCGGCCGGCCGCGTGCCGACGGTGCAGGGCTACCGCCTGTTCGTCGATTCCCTGCTCGAGGTGACGCCACTCGGCCAGCCCCAGGTCGAAGAGCTTCGGCGCGAGTTGCCGTCGACCGCGACGACGCCGGACCTCCTCAACAGTGCGTCCGCACTGTTGTCGCAGGTCACGCATTTCGTCGGTGTCGTGACCGTGCCGCGCCACCAGGAGGTGCCGTTCCGGCATATCGACTTCGTGCCGCTCGACCAGCGCCGTACCCTGGTCATCCTCGTGTTCACCGACGGCCAGGTGCAGAACCGCGTGATCGAGCTCGAACGGGCCTATTCGCCGAGCGAGCTCGAACAGGTCGCCAATTTCCTCAATGCGCAGTTTTCCGGCCAGCGCCTCGACGAGATCCGCCTGCGCCTGCTGCGCGACATGCAGGAAACCAGCAATCAGATGAACCGGCTCATGGCCACGACGGTCGAGCTGGCCCAGGCGGCTTTCCAGAGCGCGCCGCAGCCGGACATGTTCGTCGCCG
>CAMLSI010000366.1 GCA_946482585.1 uncultured Lysobacteraceae bacterium | reverse complement strand
ATGCCGATGATCGCGAGCTGTGCCGGCATCAGCACGCCGAGCATGGCCCAGTCGATCGGATCGAGATAGAACGTGTACGGCACGGTCGTGGACCAGACCAGCACGCCGGCGGAGAGCTGGATCAGACCGAGGAAGAACAGGCGTCCGGCGACGCGGAATCGCGTGAACGCCCAGGCGAACCAGATCATCGGGAACAGCGCGAGCCCCGAGGCGGTGAGCGCCTTCCACGGCCAGCTCGGATCCTCGATGACCGGGCCGACCATCGAGAACTTCGGATTGCGGTCGGCGCCGAACACGCCCCAGTAGGCCTCGGCGCGGCCGCCGATTTCCTCTTTCCAGGGCTGGTCGAACGCTTCCATGATGTAGTAGTCCAGGCCCTGGTCGCGCGCGACATTGAGCCACTCTCGGATGAAGTGCGCCTCGTCGGCCAGCGTCGGGTCGGCGAACTGCTTGCGGTCGCCGTAGCTCGGCCAGCCGATTTCGCCGATGACGATCTTCTTGTGCGGATAGAGGCGGCGCAGCTCGTTGTAGTTGCCGAGCGCGAAACCGATCGCGTCCTTGCGCGGCACGCCTTCCCAGTACGGCAGCAGATGCAGCGTGATGAAGTCGACGTGCTCGACGAGCTCGGGATACTTGAGCCAGATATGGATGGGCTCTGCCGTGGACACCGGCTGGCGGATCTGCGCGCGCGCGCGATCGAGGTAGTCGACCATCTGCTCGATGTTCAGATCGTCGCGCAGCATGGTTTCGTTGCCGATCATTACGCGATCGATGTTCGGCCAGCGCCGTGCGGCACTGATGACCGCTTCGAGTTCGACTTCGTTGTGCTCCATGCGCCGGTCGAGCCACGCGCCGGCGAGCACGTCGAGGCCGAGGTCGCGCGCAAGGCGCGGAATCGCGGCGCTTTCGTATGACGAATAGGTGCGTATGCGCTTGGCGTGTTTCGCGAGGATGCGCAGGTCGGAGGCGAGCTCGTCTTCGTTCGGATAGTTGTACCGCAGCGGACTCTGGTAGCGCTGGAACGCGTTGAACGCGAAACCTTCGATCTTGCCTTCCCAGTTCGGAATCTGCGCCGGGCGATTGATGTAAGCCCAGAGCGCGATGTTGAGCGCGGCGACGACGAGGGCGAGGAGAACGGCACTCCACAGCGATTTCTGGACCACGACGGGCTGCGGATTGCTCAAGACAAACCTCGGAAAGAGCGGCTGGAACGCGAAGTGGCGCGCAGGATAGCCCATGCGCGAATGGGCTCACAACGCAGGCGCGGCGCGCCTCGGCGCGGTTTGCGTGACGGATCCGGCCGGTGTCAGGGCGGCGACTGCGGCGAGTTCGACTGCGGTTCGGCCGGCTTGCGCCGACGGTTGAGCACGATCGGCAGCAGCGCGAGCAGCGCCATCGCAAACATCGGTACGACGAACCAGGGATCGGCGAGCAGATGGCTGTCGATCGCGCCGTTCTCGGCGAGGTTCTTCGCAAGGCCGGCGCCGAGCAGGCTTTCCATGCTCGTGGTCAGGGTGCCGCCGACGCCGGTCGCGAGCAGGAACAGCCACGGCGGGCAGCGCAGCCAGGCCAGCCCCACGGTGACGCCGCCGAACGGAAACACCGGCACGAGACGTAAAAAAAACGTATAGCTCAGCGGATGTGCGTGATAGCCCTGCCGCAGCCGCTCGACGAGCGCCGGCGCTCGCGCGCCGCTCGGTCCGCCGAAAGCGAAGCGGCTCGCGCCGTAGAGCACGGCCGCGCCGAGGAATACGCCGACCGACGACAGCGCCGTGCCGAGCACGGCGCCGAACAGCATGCCGCCAGCGAGGATCAGCACCACGGCGCCGGGAATGCCGGTGGAAATGGCCGCGGTGACGATGCCGACGTGGATCGCGGCGGACAGCAGCGGGTGCTGCGCGATCTGCTGCTGCAGCTCGTGCCGTTCGGCGGCGATGCCGGCCGGGCCGAACCGATCGAGCACGCCCGAAGCGAACAGGCCCGCGCCGACGAGGACAAGCAGCAGCAACGGAA
Organism: uncultured Lysobacteraceae bacterium; assembly: GCA_946482585.1. The sequence goes on along the minus strand of CAMLSI010000366.1, from coordinate 3,538 downwards.
GCAGCGAACGTAGACGATTCATTCGATGGCAATGCGATACCGGCGCAGCGGCCGGCGGCGCCGCAAAAAGAAGGGGCCGGAAGTCCGGCCCCTGGAAGTGAAGCTGTGTGCCGAGTCTAGCCGATCACGGCGCCGGCTCGAAGCCGTTGCCGAAGATGCGGTCGGTGGCGAGCACGAACACGAAGCCGTCGTGGTCGGAAACGCCGATGGCCGGATGCGGGCACAGCGGCGGCGCCGGCGTCGGCACGAGATTGCACTGGCGTTCCCATTCGGCCGGTGCGTCGTTGTCGGCACGACCATAGTCGAAGCCCGCGAACATCTGGCGCGCGCCCACGCGGAGCAGGGCATGGTCGAGCGACTGCAGGGTCGGCACGTCGCGCGTGTTGAAGCCCTGGAACATGCCGAAGTTCTCGGTGAAAAGGAACGAGTAGCGCTCGCTCTGCGGCAGCGATTCGACGGCGTTCCACAGCGACGGCGAGACGACGGTGTTGCCGGCGTAGTCGAGCAGGTTCGCTGCGTCGTCGTAGCGGCCCGCCATCGCGCCGAGCATGTGGGTCCAGCCGTCGCTGAACTGATAGTCGTTGAAGTCGCCGACGACACTGAGCTGGGTGCCCGGATTCGCGACCTGGAACGCCTGGATCTGCTCGGCGTGGTACTTGCCCTGCAGGAAGCGCTTCAGGCGGTTGCGGTCGACGTCGGCCTGCGTGCAGTTCGCGCCGCCGGTCTGGTCGACGCAGCTGCGCGACTTCGGATGCACGACCATGACCGCGAACGGCATGGCACCGCCGGCCCCGGTGAACGTCGCTTCGAGCAGCAGCGGCGGGCGGTCGTTGAGCAGCGCCGTCGGGCTGCCGGTCGGATCGTTCCAGGTCACGGTCTTGCCGAGCTGGGTGACCGTATTGATCGTCGCGCGGTCGGTACGCACGAGGAAGCCGACGTCGATGCCGCCGATGTCGTTGCCTTCTTCGAGGCGCGCCGCATAGGTCACGCCGCTGTCGGCCGCGAGCTTCGCCGCGAGCGCCTGCAGGACGGTCAGGTTCTCGACTTCGACGACGCCGAGCACGTCGGGCAGCTTCAATACGTCTTCGACGTAGGCCGACAGGCGCGCGACCTTCGCATCGAACTGCGCCTGCGTCGGCGTCGGCGCGAGGCAGGGATCGGCGCCCGAACCGTTGTTGGTCGTGTCGCAGTAGCGCAGCATGTTGAAGGCGCCGATGCGCAGATCCGTGGCGCCGTGCGAATCGCGCACCGGACGCGGCAGCGTCGCCGCATCGATGATCGTGAGCTGCGTCGCCCAGAGTTCGTAGTCGCCGAAGTCATAGCCCATGACCCCGGTCGCTTCGAAGCGCGTTCCGGCGACGAGCGGCGTGTCGACCGGCACCGCGCCGAAATAGTCCGCGTCCATCTCGAACAGATCCGGATTGCCGTCCCACTGGCCCGCGGCCAGATTGCCCGCGGTCGGCACCAGCGGATAGAGCAGGCCGGATTCGCGCGTGCCGCGGCGGCCGTCCGCGGTCACGAAGACCTCGGCGAACGTTTCCGTCGCCGGCGACCCGAAGCGTTGATTGCCGGTACTGACCATGCCGTCGGCGATGTGCACGCGCATGAATTCGAAGCACTCGTAGTTGCTGCCGCTGGTCACGCAGCTCGGCACGGCCGGGTGCTGCGACGGCGTGCTCGCGTTGAACTCGACCGGCGTCGGCAGCGGGTTGCCGCTGCTGACCACGGTCACCGTCGCCGTGCCGATTTCGGTCAGGCCGTTGAATTCGAGCGCGGTGCCCGAGACGTTCACCAGGTCGCCGACCTGCACGGCCGGTGCGCTGCTCGTGAACACGTAGATGCCTTCGGACGTGTTCGGGTTGGTGTCCGCGCGCGCGTCGGGGGCCTGCATGGTGAAACCCTGCGGCCCCTTGCCGGTCACGATGTTGTTGACGGTCAGCACGGTCTGCGTGGCCAGCGGACCGGCAAGGCCGTCGCCCTGGATGTCGTGGATCTCGACCGCGTCGTCGTTCGTGATCGTGCCGGTTGCCGTGAGCGTACCTGCCGTTGCGTTGACCGGCGAGGTCAGCGTCACGCTGAAGGTTTCGTTGGCTTCGGCGACGGTGTCGCCGTTGATCGTGACGCTGAGCGTGCCGCTGGTCTGGCCGCCGGCGATGCTGCCGCTGCCGTTGACGATCGCGACATAGTCGCTGCCGCTGCTTGCGGTGCCGTCGGCCGTGTTGACCGTGAACGTGACGCCGCCGGCCGGCGCCGGGCCGGTCAGGCTCAGCGGGAAATTCAGCAATGCCGTGCCCGAATGGCCTTCGACCACGCTGGCGTTGCCGATGCTGAGCACCGGGAATGCGTCGTCGTTCGTGATCGTGCCGGTGCCCTGGCCGTCGGCGATCTGCGTGCCGGGCGGCGGGGTGCCGAGATTGACGAAGAACTGTTCGTCGGGCTCGACGTTGGTGTCGCCGTTGACGGTGATGGCGACTGTCGCGCTGGTCTGGCCTTCGAGAATCGTCACCGTACCGCTCGCGCCGACGAAGTCGCCGTCGGCCGTAGTCGCGGTGTCGTCGGCCGTGGCGAACGGCACGACATAGCCGCCCGGACCGGCGGCGATGCTCGCGCTGATCGTGAACTGCGCGGCGACCGTGCCGCTGTGGCCTTCGGTGACCGTCGCATCGCCGATCGAGAGCTGCGGCAGCACCGCATCGTCGTTGGTGATCGTGCCGATGCCCTGGCCGTCGGAGACGGTCGCGCCGGTCACCGCGGTGACGTTGACGAAGAACTGTTCGTTGGATTCGATCGTCGAATCGCCGTTCACCGTGACGTCGAAGGTGTAGCTGGTCTGGCCCGCGGCAATGGTCTGCGCAGTCAGCGATTTGGGCACGTAGTCGGAATCGGCCGTCGTGGCCGTGTCGTCGGCGGTCGCGATGGAGAACGTGGTACCGCCGGCGGGTGCCGGAGCGCTGAGGCTCACCGTGAAGCTCGCCGTGGTCGTGCTCGCGGCCGGACCTTCGCCGACGCTGACGTCATCGATCGTCAACTGAGGCAGCGGCACGACGCCGGTCGGCGTCAGGCTGAAGTCGTCGATCGCGAGGCCGTCGTCGGCGCCGCTCGCATTGAGGTCTTTCCAGCGGATCCAGAACGTCGTGCCGTTCGCGATCGTGAGGCCGGTGACCGATGCGCTGACCGCCGTGCGGTTCGCGGCGGCATTGCCGTCGAGCGCGCTCGCCGTGGCTGCGGTCTTGATCGGGTTGGAGAAGTTCAGCGCCGTGACGGCCGTCCACGTGCCCGTGCTCAGGCTCGTCGCGTCGGTGCTGTATTCGAATTCGAGGCGATCGTCGCGTGCTGCGCTGGTATTACCGATGCGCCACTGTTCGCCGGTGAACGCGATCGCGAGCGCGTCGATCGTCGCGCCGGTGTTGTTCGTGAATGCCGCGCCGAGCGACGGAATCACGCTGCCGCTCTGCAGACCGCCGAAGGCGCGTTCCGTGTTGCCGCTCGCGCCGTAACTGTAGGTGTTGCCGCCGTTGTCGGACCCTGTGCTGGCGGC
>CAMLSI010000365.1 GCA_946482585.1 uncultured Lysobacteraceae bacterium | reverse complement strand
CCGGGCTTCTCGGGCTTCTTCTCGAAGGATGCGATCATCGAAGCCGTGCACGAGTCGCATCGCTTCGGTTCGGGCTACGCGTATTTCTGCGTGCTGATCGGCGTGTTCGTCACGGCGCTGTACAGCTTCCGCCTCATCTATCTGACCTATCACGGCAAGGAACGCTTCGTCGTCGACCACAAGGAACACACTCACGGTCACGATCATCACGATGACCATGACGACGACCATGCCCATCACGAGCCGGGCCATCTCGCGCACGCGCCGCACGAATCGCCCTGGGTCGTCACGCTGCCGCTGATCCTGCTGGCGATTCCCTCGATGTTCGTCGGCTGGTTCGCGATCGGCCCGATGCTGTTCGGCGATTTTTTCGCCGGCGCGATCGTCGTGAAGGATGGCGGCCCGCTGGCCGAGCTCGCGCACGAATGGCACGGCCCGGCGGCGATGGTGTGGCACGGCCTGTGGCAGCCACCGTTCTGGCTCGCGCTCGCCGGCTTCGCCGTCGCGACCTACGTCTACATGTTCAACCGGACCATCGCCGATCGCGCCGCCAAGATGTTCGCGCCGCTCTACCAGTTGCTGCAGAACAAGTACGGCATCGACGATCTCTACTTCGCGCTGTTCGCGCGCGGCGGCATCAAGCTCGGCCGCGGCCTCTGGCGCGGCGGCGACGTGGCCGTGATCGACGACGGCCTCGTCAACGGTTCGGCCGCGCTCGTGCAGGGCGTCGCCGCACGCGTGCGGCGCGTGCAGTCGGGTTACCTGTACCACTATGCGTTCGCGATGATCCTCGGGCTGATCGTGCTGCTGGGCGGTCTGTGGCTGGCGGCGCGCTGAGCGAGCAAAGGGAATAATGACAATGTTTGCGAACTGGCCCTTGCTTAGCCTGCTGATCTGGCTGCCCATCCTCGGCGCGATTCCGGTGCTGCTCGCCGGCGACCGCCGTCCGGGCGCCGCGCGCACGATCGCCCTGGTCGTCGCGGTCGTCACGTTCCTGCTGAGCCTCGCGATGCTGTCGGGTTTCAACGCGAGCGTCGCGGCGGCCGGTGCGTCCGATCTCGGCCTGCTGAAGAACATGCACCTGCAGGAAAACCTGCTCTGGATCGAAGCGCTGAACGTGCGCTACCACCTCGGTGTCGATGGCATCTCGGTCGCGCTGGTACTGCTGACGACGTTCACGAGCGTGCTCGTCGTGATCCTCGGCTGGGGTTCGGTCGACGAGAAAGTCGCGCAATACATGGCCGCGATGCTCGTGCTCGAAGGCCTCATGGTCGGCGTGTTCTGCGCCCTCGACGCGCTGCTGTTCTATGTCTTCTTCGAAGGCATGCTGATCCCGATGTTCATCCTGATCGGCGTCTGGGGTGGTGCGCGGCGCGTCTACGCGACCCTGAAGTTCTTCATCTACACGTTCTTCGGTTCGATCTTCATGCTGATCGGACTGCTGTACCTCTACTTCAAGACCGGTACGTTCGAGCTCGCGGAGCTCGCCAAGGTCGGCCTCGGTGCGCAGGAGCAGGCCTGGCTGTTTTTCGCCTTCCTGATCGCGTTCGCCGTGAAAGTGCCGATGTGGCCGGTGCACACCTGGTTGCCGGATGCGCACGTCGAGGCACCGACCGGTGGTTCGGTAGTCCTGGCGGCGATCATGCTGAAGATCGGTGGCTACGGCTTCATACGGTTCTCCCTGCCGATCGTCCCCGACGCGAGCATGGAATACGCCTGGGTCGTGATTGCGATGTCGCTGATTGCGGTCGTCTACGTCGGCTACGTCGCGCTCGTGCAGGAAGACATGAAGAAGCTGATCGCGTATTCGTCGATCGCGCACATGGGCTTCGTCACGCTCGGCGTGTTCATCTCGCTGTCGCTCGCGCGCGGCGGCAACGCGACCGGTGCGGCCGTCGGCATCCAGGGCGCGATGGTGCAGATGATCTCGCACGGTTTCGTCTCGGGCGCGATGTTCGCGAGCGTCGGCGTGCTCTACGACCGCATGCACACACGCATGATCCGCGACTACGGCGGTGTCGTGAACACGATGCCGCGCTTCGCGACCCTGTTCGTGCTGTTCGCGATGGCGAACTGCGGCCTGCCGGGCACCAGCGGTTTCGTCGGTGAATTCTGGGTCATCCTCGCCGCGTTCCAGCACAACCCGCTGGTCGGCGCGCTGGCCGCGTTCACGCTGATCATCGGCGCGGCATACACGCTCTGGCTCGTCAAGCGCGTGATCTTCGGCGATGTCGTGAACGAGAACGTCGCTCAGCTCCAGGACATGGATGCTCGCGAGACCTTCGTGCTCGCGACGCTCGCGATCGCCGTGCTGCTGTTCGGCCTGTGGCCGCAGCCGCTGGGCAATCTCATGGATGCGCCGATCGCCGATCTCGTGAAGCACATCGTCATCAGCAAGGGCGCGTGAAGGACCGACCATGATTAGCCTCACCGACATCCTGACCCTGCTGCCCGAGTCGTTCCTGACGGTCGCGATCTGCGCACTGTTGCTGCTGGACCTCTTCCTCAAGCCGTCTCAGCGCAGCGTCACCCATTACCTGTCCATCATCGTGCTTGCCGTGACCGGCTGGCTCGTACTGCAGCACTTCGGCGAACCGACGGCGTTCGGCGGCATGTTCGTCCGCGACGGCATCGCGAGCGTGCTCAAGGTGTTCGCGCTGCTCACGACGGCGCTCGTGTTCGTCTACGCGCGCCCCTACCTGCGCGATCGCGCGCTGTTCGTCGGCGAGTACTACGTGCTCTGCCTGTTCGGCGTGCTCGGCATGATGCTGCTCGTGTCGGCCGGCAACCTGGTCATGGTCTATCTCGGTCTCGAGCTGCTCGCGCTGTCGTCGTACGCGCTCGTCGCGCTGAATCGCGATTCGCCGCTGTCGTCCGAAGCCGCGATGAAATATTTCGTTCTGGGCGCGCTCGCGTCGGGCATGCTGCTCTACGGCATGTCGATGATCTACGGCGCGACCGGCTCGCTCGACCTGAGCACGATCCATGCGGTCGCCGCGTCGAGCACTCAGCGCGGCATGCTGCTGTTCGGTCTCGTGTTCGTCGTCGTCGGCATCGCCTTCAAATTCGGTGCCGCACCGTTCCACATGTGGTTGCCCGACGTCTACCAGGGCGCTCCCACGGCGGTCACGGCATTCATCGGCTCGGCGCCGAAGCTCGCGGCGTTCGGCATGGCTTATCGTCTGCTCGAGTCGGGCCTCGACGGTCTCGGCGGCTACTGGCAACTCATGCTCGCGCTGCTCGCGGTGGCTTCGCTCGCAATCGGCAACATCGCCGCGATCATGCAGAGCAATCTCAAGCGCATGCTCGCGTATTCGACGATCTCGCACGTCGGCTTCCTGTTCCTGGGGCTCGTCAACGGCCAGCCCGAGGGTTACGCCGCAGCCATGTTCTACGCGATCAGCTACGCGCTGACCGCGGCCGTCGCGTTCGGCATCATCCTGTTGCTGTCGCGCGCGGGCTTCGAAGCCGAGGAAATCGCCGACTACAAGGGGCTCGGCCAGCGCGCGCCGTGGTATGCGTTCCTGATGGCGCTGACGATGTTCTCGCTCGCCGGCGTGCCGCCGCTGTTCGGATTCTTCGGCAAGCTGCTCGTCCTCAAAGCGGTCGCCGTACCGGGCACGCTGTGGCTCGCCGTTTCGGGCGCCGTGTTCGCCATCGTCGGCATCTACTACTACCTGCGCGTCGTGAAAGTCATGTACTTCGACGAGCCGGAAGAGGGCGCCGCCGCGATCGTGAAGCCGGCCGATGCACCGGCGCGTGCAGTCATTTCCGTCAATGCCCTTGCATTGCTGGTACTCGGCCTCACCTGGGGACCGTTGTACGGCTGGTGCGCGCAGGCGCTCGGCATCGCGAAATAACTGTTTCGTTTCAAAAGGGCTTGCGGAATCGTTCAACGATCCGTAAACTTCCGTTTCTCTGATGCGGGGTGGAGCAGTCTGGCAGCTCGTCGGGCTCATAACCCGAAGGTCGCAGGTTCAAATCCTGCCCCCGCTACCAGGATCGAAGCGAAAGGCCACCTCGTGTGGCCTTTTTGCTAAAGCCGAATCGGCGATCGAGCGAGCTGCGATCGGTCCGAAACGGCAGAACAGCGCAGGATGCGCGCGTTGCCGATGTTGGGAAGCAAGACAACGGCGGACTATGGAATGGGCCTTTGTGCCCATTTTTTGTTTGTGCAGAATGCAGCGTGAAAGACGACGAACTCATCCAGTTGATCAATCCCGTAGTTGCCGACCTGGGCCTCGAATGCCTCGGCATCGAGTACGCGCCCAGCCGCGGCAATAGCCTGCTGCGCATCTATATCGACCATCTCGAACGACCCATCACGATCGACGATTGCGAAGCCGTCAGCCGCGAGCTCTCGGCGCAACTCGACGTGAACGACCCGATCAGCGGGCGCTATACGCTCGAAGTGTCGTCGCCGGGTCTCGACCGTCCGTTGTTCACGCCGGCGCAGTTCGCGCGTTTCATCGGCGAAAAAGCCAAGATTTCATTGAACCTGCCGGTCGAAGGCCGGCGCCGCCTGCAGGGCGAGATCCGCGCCGTCGACGGCGACCGCATCACGATCGAGCAGGACGGCGTCGATGTCGTCGTCGCACACGACAACGTGCAGAAGGCGCGTATCGTGCCCGACTACGCCGCATTGGGCCTGCTGCCGGAAAAACCCTCGGGCAAGGCCAAGCCGCCGGCGAAGCCGGGAGCCGCCAAGCCCGGCACCGCGAAACCCGGCGCGACCCAGCGCAAGCCAAAATAATGATCAGTGCCGGAGTCGACGACGCCGGCTGGAGTGACGAACGATGAGCAAAGAATTGTTGCTGGTGGTCGACGCGGTTGCCAACGAGAAGGGCGTCGACAAGGCGGTCATCTTCGATGCGATGGAGGCGGCACTGGCCTCGGCCGCGAAGAAGCGTTACGTCGACCAGGACGTCTCGATCCGCGTGTCGATCAACCGCAATAACGGCGACTATGAAACGTTCCGGCGCTGGGAAGTCGTTCCCGACGACATCGTCATGGAATCGCCCGAACGCATGATCCGCCTGATGGATGCCGAGGACGAAAAGCCCGGCAGCACCATCGGCGATTTCGTCGAGGAACAGATCGAGAATCCCGAATTCGGCCGCATCGCCGCGCAGGCCGCCAAGCAGGTCATCGTGCAGCGCGTGCGCGAAGCCGAGCGCGCGCAGGTGGTGGACGCCTACAAGGATCGCGTCGGCGAACTGCTCACCGGCATCGTCAAGCGCGTGGAGCGCGGCAGCATCTACGTCGACCTCGGCGGCAACGCCGAGGCCTACATCCCGAAGGACAAGGCCATCCCGCGCGACGTCGTGCGCCCCGGCGACCGCATCCGCGGCTATCTGTTCGACGTGCGCGCCGAAGCGCGCGGCCCGCAGCTCTTCATCTCGCGCACCGCGCCCGAGTTCATGATGGAACTCTTCAAGCTCGAAGTGCCGGAAGTGGGCCAGGGCCTGGTGGAGATCAAGGCCGCCGCGCGCGATCCGGGCGACCGCGCCAAGATCGCCGTGATCGCGCACGACCACCGCACCGATCCGATCGGCGCCTGCATCGGCATGCGCGG
>CAMLSI010000364.1 GCA_946482585.1 uncultured Lysobacteraceae bacterium | reverse complement strand
CGCGCTCGAGCAGGCGGCGCAGCTCGGGTTGTCCGAGCAGGATGATCTGCAGCAGTTTCTGCGTCGGCGTCTCGAGATTGGTCAGCAGCCGCACCTGTTCCAGCGCCTCGACGGACAGGTTCTGCGCCTCGTCGACGATGAGCACGACGCGCAGCCCCTGCGCATAGGCATCGAGCAGGAAGGTGTTGAGCGTGTCGACCAGCGCCTTGAGACTGCCGCGGCGGCCTTCGATGTCGAGCTTGAGTTCCTCGCAGACCGTCTCGACGAGCTCGACCGGAGAGACCTTCGGATTGAGCACCAGCGCGACGCGCGTGTTCTCGGGCAATTGTTCGAGCAACAGGCGGCACAGCGTGGTCTTGCCGGTGCCGACTTCGCCGGTCAGCTGCACGAAACCGCCGGAGCCGCCCTTGCCGATGCCGTAGAGCAGGTGCGCGAGCGCGTCCCGGTGGCGCTCGCTGAGGAACACGTAGCGCGGGTCCGGGGTAATCGAGAACGGCGTTTCCTTGAGACCGTAGTGCTCCAGATACATGCGGCCGGTGTTCCTCGACGGCGCCCGCCGGCCGTTCTGGCAGGCAGGACGGGCAAGCTTAACCGATGACCTCCGGCGCTCCGCGTTAAAAAAATGGTGAGGCTCGGCTAAGTCGGTGTTACGGCACGGTGTAGGAGTCGGCCGCCGGCGGGTTGGTTCCGGCGCGGCGATGGGTGGCCGGACGCGTCGTTCCGATACCGCGCCGCATCGCTGCGGCAGACCCCGGCGCCGAGTCAAGTCGCTACGCCGCAGGGCGGACCGACTTGACGAATCCGCCAGTGCTGGCGGCCTGGGGGCGCGTGTAGACTGTGCCGGCTCCGGTTCCCGGGGCGAGGTACTCGCAGTCGCGTCAGGTCCGACGGCCGGTTCGCCGGCGTCCTGCGGTCGTGCCGACCCCATTCGTCTCAGAGGCCATCCATGGATTACATAGCTCAAACTCCTTCGGAAACGGGATTGGACAGCCGTCGCATCGGATTCATCCGGTCGACCTACGTGCACCTGGCCGGCGCGATCGTTGCGTTCACCGTGCTCTGTGCGGCGTTCTACATGTCCGACGTCGGCGTCGCGATGCTCAAGCTCATGGGCGCGAGCAAGTGGGCCTGGATCGGCTTCCTCGGCGCCTTCATGGTCGTCGGCTGGTTCGCGACGAGCTGGGCCGACAACGCCGACAGCAACGGCAAGCAGTTGTTCGGACTCGGCGTCTACGTCGTCGCGGAAGCGCTGATCTTCGCGCCGATACTCGCCATTGCCGGCCGCATCGCGCCGGGAGCGATCGGCGCCGCCGCGTTCATCACGCTGCTGCTCGTCGGCGGCCTCACGTTCACGGCGTTCACGCTGAAGAAGGATTTCTCCTTCCTCGGCGGCATCCTCAAGATCGGCGGTTTCGTCGCGATCGGCGCGATCCTCGCGAGCGTGATCTTCGGTTTCCAGCTCGGCATCTGGTTCTCGGCGATCATGATCATCTTCGCCGGCGGCTGCGTGCTCTACGACACCTCGAACATCATTCACCACTATCCGGACGATCGTCCGGCCGGCGCCGCGCTGCATCTGTTCGCGTCGGTCGCGCTGATGTTCTGGTACGTGCTGCGCCTGCTGCTCTCGTTCGCGAGCAGCGACGACTGACACGAAAACCATCGGTAGCGACGGTCCACGGATGGGCCGTCGGGCCGGCCGCCGCGAAAGCGGCGACGGGTACGGCGGGTCGTCTCGATTCCGCCTCAGGGATGATCGACCGGTAGGGGCAGGACCGGTCGGCGATCGCAGGCGATTCGATGCGGCGATCATGCGGCATTCTCTACGTTTCTCTTTTTCCAACCAGGTCCCTGGCGCGTGGGCGCAGCGGGGCGATATCTATCGGGGGTAAGACATGGGTTTTCTGAGCAAGATTCGCGGCATTCTGGTGCTGGTCGCGCTGCTGGTCGGCGGTCCGGCGATGTTGGCCGCAGGCTGGAAAGAGTCGAAAGACAGCAAGGCGCTGGCCGATCACGGCGTCGTGACCGACGCGCTCGTCACCGAAGTGACCTGGAGCACCAAGCGCGGACGCGACCGTAACTTCCACGCGAAGATCACGTTCGTCACGCCGGACAACCGCACGATCAACGAAGACGTCAGCGTGTCGAACGAACTCGGCGCTCAGCTGCGCGATGCTCCCGAGGACAAGCCGGCCACGGTGTCCGTGCGCTATCTGCCGGAAGACACGTCGACCGTCGCGCTGGCCGATCACAAGGACGAATCGGGTTTCCTCTACGGCGCCGGCGCGATCATGCTGCTCATCGGCATCAGCGTGCTGATCTACCGTCTGCGCAAGCCGGCGGAAGAGCCGGCGATGGCCTGAGGCTGTTCCGGAGCGGCTGCCGGAGCGTGCAGCGGCCGCTTCCTCTGCCGGTCGCGGCCTTCTCGATGAATCCCACGTAAAGCGTCTGCGGCGTCGACCGCCGCAGGCGCCGTGCCCCTGCATAAGATCGGCTCGCGCGCCGCAACGGCGCGTCATCGCATCGGGAATGGGGTTCCGCATGAGTGCACGCTGGCTGGCGTCGGTCGTGTTGTCGTTCTCGGCTTTGACCGCTGCGGCTGCGTGTCCGCCGCCGCTCACGGACCCGCAACTGCGTGCGTATGCCGAGGAAGGCGAAGTTTCCGGCTACGTCCTGCTGCGCTGGCTCAAATGCGGCTGGCCGGCTGCCGTCCCGGTGCTGCAGCCCGTTGCGCGACTGACGCGCGAAAAAGCGAGTGCCGACGCAGACCCGGAAGACGCGAGGGATCTGCTCGAATCCGACGACCTGTTCGAAGATTTCTCGATGATGGCCGTCGCGAATCCGACGGCCGTTGCCAGGATGTTTGCCGAAGAGAGCGACGAGCCTGACGAAGATGATCCGGCCGCGCTCGCCGACCTGATGCGCCTGCCGGTGGACTCCGCGCGGATGGGGAAGCATTTTGAACAGGGCATTGCGCCGGCGATCGCTTGGCTGCGCGAGCACTATGCATTGCCATCCGACGTCGATGGGCGTTTCGAGCTCGCGCTGATTGCTCAACGGGTGCGTCGCGGCGACATCGACGGTGCGCGTACACATCTCGCCGCTGCCGGGCCGCGCTATGCCGTTCCCGACGCCGCGATGGAGACGGATTCCGACTCGGCCGAGCTCTGGGCGGAAATGCGCGCGGTGCTGGCCGAACCCGTCGCGCAATCGTCCGCAGCGAGCGGGCCGGGGATTCGTATCGACCGCTCGACGCCGAAAGAGGTGTCCCGCGTGCGCAAATGCGGAACGGCCGCGCTGATGGACTCCCTGTTCGGTCTCGACCATCTGCGCGAATACGTCCTGCGCGCTGCGCCGGTCGACATCGCGATCGGCGAGCTGCTGGGCCAATGGCGCGAACCGGTCGGTGCCGGCGGCGGCAGGCACTTCGACTTGCTCGTGGAGCTGTTGCGCAAGCGCTATGGCCCGACCGAACTCGAGCAGGGACTCGGTGACGCGGTCGCGACCTTGCGCAACGACGATCGAGTCGTCGGCATGAATCTGTTCGGCCAGTTCGTCGCGCTGCCGAGCAGCGTGCTCGAAGACGATGCGGCCGCGCCCGAGGGCGTGCGAGAACGGCGCTTGGCGAATCACGAGCTCGCCGAGATCGTGCGCGGCACGGCGCTCTATCGAATGCTGCCGCTCAAACCCGGGACCTGATGTCGCAGCGATCTGTCGCCGCGCGACCGCGATCCGGTCGCTCGGCGAAAAAGCCTTCATCCCTCATCGGCCGGGCGAGCCGCATGAGAATGCGGCGATTCGTACTCGCGGCACTGCTGCTGCCGCCGCGGCGCAGGTGTGCCCGCCGCCGCGGCGCACGTCCCCGCTGCCCGACTATGCCGAACACAACAGATGAGGCCGACTACGCGCCGATGCGCTGGTACGAGTGCGGTTCGACCGAGGCGTTGCCGGTGCTGCAGCGCATCGCGGAACTCGAGCGCCGTGCGGCGGCGAACCGCCGCGACGCCGGCGGTTCGTCGTGCGGTCGCGTTACTCGCCCAGCGTCAGCAGCGAGGCGTTGCCGCCGGCCGCGGTCGTGTTGATCGTCAGCGTGCGTTCGGTGACGAAGCGAGCGAGGTAGTGCGGACCGCCGGCCTTGGGGCCGGTGCCGGACAGGCCTTCGCCGCCGAACGGCTGCACGCCGACGACCGCGCCGATCTGGTTGCGGTTGACATAGCAATTGCCGACTTTGACGCCTTTGGAAATCTGCTCGATCGTGGAATCGATGCGGCTGTGCACACCGAGCGTGAGGCCGTAGCCCGTCTCGTTGATCTGATTGATGACCTTGTCGAGTTCGCTCGCCTTCCAGCGCAGCACGTGCAGCACCGGGCCGAACACTTCGCGCTTGAGCTGGGCCAGCGAGGAGATCTCGTAGGCGCGCGGCGCGAAGAACGTGCCGTGTTCGGTGCCGGCGCCGAGGTTCGCGACCTTGATCAGCTTCGCTTCCTTGTCCATGCGCGCGGCATGGTCGTCGAGGATTTTTTTCGCGTCTTCATCGATGACCGGGCCGATGTCGGTCGACAGCAGGCGCGGTTCGCCCACCTTGAGCTCGTCCATCGCGCCCGCGAGCATCGCGACGACCTTATCGGCGATGTCTTCCTGCACGAACAGGATGCGCGCGCAGGAACAGCGCTGGCCGGCCGAATAGAACGCGCTGCTGACGGCGTCCTTGACGACCTGTTCCGGCAGGGACGAGGAGTCGGCGATCAGCGCGTTCTGGCCGCCGGTCTCGGCGATCAGCACGGCGATCGCGGCGTCGCGTGCGGCCAGCGAACGGTTGATCGCGCGTGCGGTTTCGGTGGAGCCCGTGAAGACCACGCCCGCGATGCGCGGATCCTTGCACAGTGCCGCGCCGACGGTCGCGCCGTCGCCCGGCACGAACTGCAGCACGCCGGCCGGCACGCCGGCTTCGTGCAGCAGCTGGGTCGCGCGGAACGCAACGAGGTTGGTCTGTTCGGCCGGTTTCGCGATCACCGTGTTGCCCGCGACCAGCGCAGCGACGACCTGGCCGATGAAGATCGCGAGCGGGAAGTTCCATGGGCTGATCGCGACGAACACGCCGCGGCCGTGCAGGAACAGCTGATTCGATTCGCCGGTCGGACCCGGCAGCGCTTCGCCGTGGGCGAGCATCCTGCGCGCCTGCGCCGCGTAGTAGCGGCAGAAGTCGACGGCTTCGCGCACTTCGGCGATCGCGTCCGGAATCGTCTTGCCCGCTTCGCGCACGCACAGCGCGATGAGCTCGCCGCGATGCGTTTCCATGAGGTCCGCGGTGTGCTCGAGGATCTTCGCGCGGCCCGCGGCCGGCGTGCGATCCCAGTCGGGCTGCGCGGCGACGGCGTTGGCGATCGCCCTGTCGACCGTGGCCGCGTCGGCCGGCTGCCAGCTGCCGACGGTGCGGCGGCGATCGGCCGGATCGGTCACCGCGACCGTCGCGCCGGAAACGGCGGCACCGGCTACCAGCGGCGTGGCTGCCCAGGTCTGCGGCGAAGCGGCGATCGCGTCGGCGAGCGCCTTGAGTTCGTTGTCGTTACCGAGATTGACGC
>CAMLSI010000363.1 GCA_946482585.1 uncultured Lysobacteraceae bacterium | reverse complement strand
CGCACGAGCAGATCGAAGGCGCGCTTGTCGCCCTTCTGCACGCGCTCGACCAGCACGTTGTCGGAAACTTCGTCGCCCATTCGGGCCGTACTCCCTGCACTCGCCGACGCCGCATCCTGCACCGGCCGCTGCGCTTCGCGCCGCGGAGCGGCCTCGCGCTCGCGTCCCCAGACCAGAAAACCAGATCCCATCACTGCTTCCACGTGTTGACTCCGTTCGTGCCGCATCGTGATCCCGGGGCGACGCCGCGCGCCAGGCCCGGATCAAGACAATGACACCCACGATGAAGTTCCGCAGACCCGCAAATTGCCGGGCTCGCTTGGAATCAACCGCTGCACGGTCCGGCGGGAATCCCGGTCGGATCGCCGACGGCCTGCACATTCACCAGTGTCCCATGCCGCGGCGCCGTACCCAAGCCCGCCGCGGCGCGAGCGTGGGCTCAGCGCGCGATCAGGTCCTGCGCCGCGCCGCCGAACAGCTTCTCGCGCTCGACGAGCATGTTCTCGAAGCTGACCGGCGCGAGCGGTCGGCAGAACAGGTAGCCCTGCAGCTCCTCGCAACCGTGATCGCGCAGGAAATTGAAATGCTCTTCGATCTCGACGCCTTCGGCGACGACGCCGAGCTTGAGGCTGTGCGCCATATTGATCGTCGCGCGCACGATCGCCTCGTCGTCGGGATCGACGCCGATGTTGCGCACGAATACCTGATCGATCTTGATCTTGTCGGCCGGGAAGCGGCGGATGTAGTCCAGGGACGACTGCCCCGTGCCGAAATCGTCGATCGAGATGCGGCAGCCGAGGTCGCGCAGCGACTGCAGCGTTTCCATCAGGTTCGGGATCGACTTGACGCTGATGCTCTCGGTTACTTCCAGATCGAGCAGGGTCGGATCGATGCCGGTTTCATCGATGACGTTGCGCACGATCTCGACGAGGTTCGGCTGCTTGATCTGCAGTGCCGACAGGTTGACGCTGACGCGCAGCGGCAGATTGAAGCGCGTCTGCCAGCGCTTGGTCTCGATGCAGGCCGTGCGCAGCACCCATTCGCCGATCGACACGATGAGTCCGGTTTCCTCGGCCAGCGGAATGAAGAAGCCGGGACTGATCATGCCGAGCTCGGGATGTTCCCAGCGGATCAGCGCCTCCATGCCGACGATGTCCTCGCTGCGCGAATCGACCTGCGGCTGGTAGTAGACGCGCAGCTCGTTGTTGCGCTCGGCCACGCGCAGCTTGGTTTCCAGCGCGATGCGCTGCTGGTGCGATTCTTCGGGCACCGCGACATAGGTCTGGAAGTTGTTCCGCCCCATGCCCTTGGCGCTGTACATCGCCACGTCGGCGTGCTTGAGCAGACGTTCGGCCGTGGTCGCGTCGTCGGGATAGAAGCTGATGCCGATCGAGGCGGTGATGTGCAGCTCCGAACCGTCCTCGAGGGTCAGCGGAACTTCCATGACGCGCACGATCTTCTCGGCGATGCGCATCACGTCGTCGCGCTGCACGATGTGGCGCAGGATCAGCGTGAATTCGTCGCCGGCATAGCGCGCGACCGTGTCGGATGCGCGCACGCTCGAGCGCAGCCGGCGCGAGACCGCATCGAGCACCTGATCGCCGACGCCGTGGCCGAGCGAATCGTTGATGTTCTTGAAGCGGTCCAGATCGACGAACAGCACGGCGAACATTTCGCCGGTGCGGTGCGCCTCGTTGATCGTCGTCTCGAGGCGGTCGTTGAACAGCAAACGGTTCGGCAGACCGGTCAGCGCATCCTGCAGCGCCTTGGCCTTGCCCTGGTCGCGCGAGCGGCGCAGCTCGAGTTCGAGCGCGAGGCGCCCGGCAGCGACACGCAGCGTATCGACGATCGTCGTCGACTCCGGCAGCGCCGAACGGCGTCCGAGCAGCAGCGCGCCGAGCACGGTCCGGCGCTCGTCGCGCAACGGCAGACCGACGAAGGCTTCGAACCGCGTGAAGCCGAGGAATGCGTCGCGCTCGACGCGCTTCCAGGCTTCGGCGAGATGGATCACGCTGCTGCCGTCGAGCACCTGGCGCATCGTCGGCTGCTTGAACGGATCGGGCGCATCGCCGGGCATGCTCACGCGCTGATAGAGCGTGATCGGCTGCACCTCTTGCGGCTGGTCCGGTCGCGACGACACCAGCGTTACGTAGTCGAGTTCGAGCCAGTCGACGAGCAGGCGCACGATCTGCTTGACGCCTTCGTCGCCGGCGCCGACTTCGATCGCTTCAGCGAGCAGTCCCAGCGACTGCTGCAGCCGGCCGAGTTCGCCCAGATCGCGCAGTATCGTGAAATGCACGAGCTTGCCCGCGCGCACCGCGAGCCGCGACACGACTTCGACGGAATAGCTGCCGCCGTCGACACGCGGCTTCTGGCAGCGGTAGCGCACGCTGCCTTCGCGCGTGAGCCGCGCGTTGAGCTCGACGCGCTGTTCGCGCGTATGGCTCTTGCTGATGATGTCGAGCGATTGTCCGACGACCTGCGCGGCCTGGAATCCCGAGCGCTGCAGGAACACCGGATTGACCTCGATGATGCGGCCCGTCTTCGGGTCCGAAATCACGAGCTCGTCGAGACTGCCTTCGAACGCGAACTGATAGCGGTCGCTGCCGGCCGATCGGGTCTGGGAATCGGTCGCCGCGCCGCCGCGCACCAGGGCCAGCGCCTGGCGCACGCGCGCGAGCGCTTCGGCACCATCGACCGGCGAACGCAGCCAGTCGATGACGCCCGGCGGCATGCGCGCCCAGTCCCAATGGCGCTCAGCCGCGTCCGCGGGCAGCAGACCGATGATCGGCACGCGCGCGAGGCGCTCGTCGCCTTTCATCTGCGTGCAGAACGCCACCGCCTCGCGCGCCTGGCCGACGAACTCGATCAGCACGACGTCGATGTCCGGGTCCTGGTTCAGGAACGCGAGCGCCTGCTGCAGGTCTTTCGCCGTGTAGATCGCGTCGAAATTCTGGCCGTCGAGCGTATCGAACAGCACGCGCCGGTCGTCGCGATTCGTCGCGACGATGAGTACCGAGCCCTGGCCTCTGTCTTCGCGCGCCATCAGATCACCCAGCGTCCGTCGCGCAGGCGCGGACGCTGCGGCATCACGCGCTCGAAACTCAAGTGTTCGGTCACTTCTTCCAGGTTGTCGGGCAGGGTCAGCGAACCGCCGATGAAGACGACCTTGCGCTCGTTGCCGCCCTTGGCGCGGCCGATCTGGCGCAGCAGGCCGATGTTGGGCGGCCGCAGATGTCCTTCGGCGCCGACGAAAAGATAAATGCCGAAGTGCATGCTCTGCAGAATGTAGCGCAGCGCGTCGGCCATGCGCTTGGAGCCGGGCACGCGGACCTCGCCTTCGCGCAGCGAACTGATGCCGAGATCGTCCTGCCACTGATAGACGGACTGGCCGCTGCGCAGCGCGAACTGACGGAACTGAGCCAGCACGTCGGCAACGTCGGAGGTCTCGACCACGACCACGTTCTGCTTCGACGCGATGACGCGATCGAACAGTCGGGAACTCAATTGGCTTTCGCTGCTTTCGACGTTCACGCGCTGAAGATCGCCCCTTGCCTGCCCTGCTCAGACCCCGTGAATGCGGCCGACATTATCCCTAGCTACGCGGATTGACCAGAGGCGCAGCCAGCACGGATCATAGCCCGCCCCTACCTGCAGTCAGCCGCGCCATGTTCGAAGGACTTCGCTTCTCCCACTGGAAGACTGAACGCGGAGCCGACGGCATCGTCGTGCTGAGCTTCGACCGAGCCGGTGCCAGCGTCAATACGTTTTCACGCGCCGTGCTCGACGAACTCGGCGAGATCATAGAACGTCTTTCGATCGAACCGCCCAAGGGCGTCATCGTCCGTTCGGCCAAGAGCGCTGGCTTCATCGCGGGCGCCGACATACGCGAGTTCGAACAGTACGAGAAGACCGGCTCGGTCCTGGAGTCGATCCAGAACGGCCAGCGCGTGTTCGAACGCTTCGCGCGGCTGCCCTGCCGCACCGTCGCGGCGATCCACGGTCACTGCATGGGCGGCGGCACCGAACTCGCGCTGGCCTGCCGCTACCGTGTCGCGAGCCGCGACCCGTCCACACGCATCGGCCTGCCCGAGGTCAAGCTCGGCATCTTCCCGGGCTGGGGCGGCAGCGCACGCCTGCCCTATCTGGTCGGCGCGCCGGCCGCGCTCGAATTCATGCTGAGCGGCCGCAACGCGTCAGCCGAGAACGCACGCGCGATGGGCCTCGTCGACGCGCTCGCGTCGCCCGAACTGCTCGTCGAGAAAGCGCGAGAGATCATCCTGCACCCGCCGACGCGGCCGCTGAAGCAGCGCGCGCTGGCCTGGGCGACGAACCTCTGGCCCGCACGCCAGATCCTCGCGCCGATGGTGCGCAAGCAGACCGCTGCCAAAGCCAGCCCCTCGCACTATCCGGCGCCGTTCGCGCTGATCGAGACCTGGCGCCGCGGCGGCGCGCTCGGCAAGCGCCTGAACAACGAGGCGCGGGCCGTGGCCAAGCTCGCGCAGACCTCGACCGCGCGCAACCTGATCCGCGTGTTCTTCCTGCAGGAACAGCTCAAGGGACTCGGCAGCGGCGTCGCTCACGGCATCGACCACGTGCACGTGGTCGGCGCCGGCGTCATGGGCGGCGACATCGCGGCCTGGTGCGCGCTGCGCGGTTTCCAGGTCACCCTGCAGGACCGCGAGATGAAGTACATCCAGCCCGCGCTCGAGCGCGCGCGCGCGCTGTACGCGAAGCGTCTGAAGACCCCCGAGCGCATCAACCCGGCGCTCGAACGACTGCAGGCCGACGTGCCCGGCGCGGGCGCGGCCAAAGCCGACCTCGTCATCGAGGCGATCTACGAAAACCTCGAAGCCAAGCAGTCGCTGTATGCCCAGGTGGAAGCGCAGTTCCACGAGGGCGAACTGCTCGCGACGAATACGTCGAGCATTCCGCTCGACCAGCTCAGCAGCAATCTGCAGCGTCCGCAACTTTTCCTCGGCCTGCATTTTTTCAATCCGGTCGCGATGATGCCGCTGGTCGAGGTCGTGACCCACGAACGTCTCGAACCCGATGCGATCAAGCGCGCGCTCGCGTTCTGCAAGGCGATCGACAAGTTGCCGGTGCCGGTGAAGAGCTCGCCCGGCTTCCTCGTCAACCGCATCCTGATGCCGTACCTGCTCGAAGCGATGACCCTCTACAGCGAGGGCGTGCCGGGTCCGGTGCTCGACAAGGCCGCCAAGAAGTTCGGCATGCCGATGGGCCCGATCGAGCTCGCCGACACGGTCGGCCTCGACGTCTGCGCGTCGGTCGGCAAGATCCTTGCCGAGTTCCTGGGCCTCGACCTGCCCAAGGGCATGGAAGCGCTGCTCGAATCCGGCAAGCGCGGCAAGAAGGATGGCCAGGGCTTCTACGTCTGGCAGGACGGCAAGCCGGTCAAGCCGCAGGTCGATCCGAACTACGAGCCGCCGGCCGACATCACGGACCGCATGATCCTGCCGATGCTCAACGAGTCGGTCGCCTGCCTCGCCGAAGGCGTGGTCGAGAACGCGGACCTGCTCGACGCGGGCGTGATCTTCGGCACCGGCTTCGCGCCGTTCCGCGGCGGCCC
>CAMLSI010000362.1 GCA_946482585.1 uncultured Lysobacteraceae bacterium | reverse complement strand
GCGCTGATCGCGCCGCGCCGCAAGCGCTGAGGCCCGTATCCGGCCGGCGCGGCGACCGCGTCGCCAGGGCTTGTCTTCGAGCGAACGGAGGTCGCCGATTTCCACGCGCGGAAAGAGATCGCCCGCATAGGGGCCGCCCTGCTCGCGGAGACGACGCTGGCGAATCATGCCGTCCTCCACGCCGGCGATCCCTTCGATGCTCAGGCGACCGATCGGAGTGCCGATACGCGAGCCGGTCGACATGCGGCTGTCCAGCAGCCATAGCGTATGCGCGCGCGGCAGCGCAGCCGCGTCGGCGTAACGCGGCGACAGCTCGTCGAGATAGGCGTTGGCGCGCTCGACGTCCCGCAGCGGGAGTCGCGCGCGCGCCCGTCGACGGCTTTCGCGAACGGCGCGTCGCCGCGCCCCGCCGCGAGCGTGAGCCACGCGAGGCCGAGCGCGCGGTCGCGCGGCACGCCGACGCCCCTTGAAGTACATCAATCCCAGGTTGTATTGCGCGATCTTGTGGTCCCAGAACGCGCTGAGCTTCCAGTGCTCGAACGCCCGCTCCGGGCGGCCGCGCGCGAACGCCGACGGGCGACAGGTTCGTCCGCCCCCTTCCGCGCGATCGCATCATGCGATCGCCGTTTGCGCTCCTACAACAGTTCTTTAGGGTGTTGTTCAGCGCCAAAACTACAAACGAAAAAAAGTGGCCGCGACGGCCGCGATTTGGACATTTTTGTCCAGTCTTTCAGTCCCATAGGGCCACAAAATGCGGTAGGGTCGACGCCGTCCGGACAGGGTTTCGCAACGATGAAGCACTCGCGGCGACAGTACGCCGATGCCGCTGCGTTCCGGGCAAGCCGAGAGCATGGACTCGCGAACGGCAGTTATCTCTTTTCGACAAGGATGGCAGTCCCCATGGATCGATTCGACTCGCTACGACTATTCACGCGCATCGTGGAACTCGGAAGCTTCACGCGCGCGGCCGGAGAACTCGGCGTGCCGCGCGCGAGCGCGACGCACGCGATCAAGGCGCTCGAGCAGCGCCTCGGCGCGCGCCTGCTCGAACGCACGACGCGCCAGGTGCGCGTCACGGCCGACGGCCGCATCTACTACGACTGCTGCGCGCACCTGCTCGCGGAACTCGACGAGGTCGAGGCCGGCCTGTCCCACGCCGTGCGCGAAGCCCGCGGCGTGCTGCGCGTCGATCTGCGCGGCAGCGCCGCCGCGCAGCTGCTGCTGCCGCAGGTCGACACGTTCTGCCGGCGGTATCCGCAGGTGGAGCTCGTCGTGAGCAACGGCGAGCGCCTGGCCGACCTGCTGCGCGACGGCGTCGACTGCGTCGTCCGCACGGGTGACGCGCACGAACACGCGATGACGTCGCACCGCCTCGCCGCGCTGCCGCAGATCGTCTGCGCGAGCCCGGCCTATCTCGATCAGTACGGCGTGCCCGGCGAACCCGGCGATCTGGCCCAGCACGTCGGCGTCGGCTGGCTGCAGCGACAGCGCGACACCGAGGCGCGCCTCCGGCTCGGTGCCGGCGAGGGCCTGCGCGACTACCGCCTGCGCAGCCGTGTCGGCGTCAGCGACGACGAAAGCTACCTGTTGTGCGCCCTGCGCGGCTGCGGACTGATCCAGCTGCCACGGCTCCAGGTCGAATCGTTCCTGCGGGACGGCAGACTCGTCGAGGTGCTCTCGCACTGGGCCTCCCCGGCCCTGCCGGTATCGCTGCTGCATCCCTCGACGCGACGCCTCGCGCCGGCGGCGCAGGCGTTCGTGGAATGGGCCGTCGCCGTCGGCGCAGCCTGTACCGCCGGCGCGCCGCACGCCCCGGCAGGGCGCAACTGATCGCTGCGCGGCGATACCTGCGACGACGACGCGTGCCGGTACGGAATCGGCGCCATCGGCCTTCGCCGCCGGCGCAATGTCCCGCGATCAGGCGTCGAAACCGAGAAAACCGAGCAGTTGCGCATCGCTGACCGCAGCCGGGTTCGACAGATCGGCGCCGATCAGGGCCGGCGGCACGGCCGGCCGTCGCAGGCGGAAGAATTCGACGCGCAGCAAGAGGTCCGGATCGGCGGCGATGCCCGGGTTGCCGCACGCATGCAGCAGGATCTGCACGTTGTGCTGTTCGAAGGTGCAGGTGCCGACGGTCGCGTAGTCGGTGTAGGCGACGAGGCCGAGCTGCAGGGTTTCCGGAAAATCCGCGCGTGGGAAGCGGCGCAGCACGCGCCAGGGGCCGGCGGGATCGACCGGCTGGACGAGCGCGATCACGTGCTCGCCGATGCGCGCGAGGCGCAGGTTCGCGGTGTTCGCATTCGCCGCGGAGATCAGGCGTACCGAAACGCTCGTGGGCTCGCCCGGCAGCGCCGCGCGCGTGGTCTTGTCCTCGAACTGATAGACCCCCGGCAAATCCGCCGAGCCCATCGACAGAAACACATAGCGTTCGCCGCCGCGCTGCCAGTTCGCATTGTTGGCCTCGACGTCCGGACGCGGCGCGCGCGCCATGATGCCGCCGAGCGAATACTCGCTGTCGATGCTGCCGCCATGCGTGCTGCCCGGCGCGCCGGTGCCGGCGGCACTGCGCGGACGTACGCGCACCGTCGCGACGAAATCGCCGGACACGCGCTGGAACGTGAGCTCGCCGCGATAGTCCTGCCACCAGCCCGAGCTGTGCGGCCGCATGACCAGCGCGCCGCCGTCGGTCTGCGGTTCGATCGCGAGGTACTGCAATTGATCGACGGGCCAGCCTTCGGCCTGCCAGTGGCGAGTCCAGTGGCCGAGGCTCACGGGATCGTCGAATTCGTCGCCGAGCCAGTCGATGCGCGTGTTCTGCGGCGATTCGAAATCGGAAACGAAAAGGCCGTGCTCGGCCTGAGCGGCGCATCCCGCGGCGAGCAGCAGCATCGACAGCGCAAAACGTGACATGGCAGATCCCCCCGGCCGGCAAATGCAGCTACCGACGCACTCCGGCGAGCATTCTTCCCGCGTCTCGCCGCGGTTCGCAGCATCGCGCCTGCGAACGGCGCCTTTGCACCGACCAACGGGAAACGGAGCCGCCAGGGATCAGCGGGCAGGAACGTCGTGGCAGGCTCGACCGCGCGCCCCTCGTTCCTGCCCGCCCCCTCGCTTCCCTAGAACGTCACGATTTCCTTGAAACCGCCGAAGAACATGCGCTTCGCATCGAACGGCATGGCCTTCGGATCGTCCATCTTCAACCGCGGATCGGACATGACGAGCTTGTTGATGCGATCGCGATCGCGGCGCGACTTGTAGACGATCCACGAGAACATCACGGTCTCGTCTTCCTTGAGTTTCACTGCCTGCGGAAACGACGTGACCTTGCCGGGCTTCACGTCGTCGGCGACGCACTCGTGGTACGCCAGCGCGCCGTACTCCATCCAGATCTTGCCGGCCTTGCGCGCGAGCTTCTTGTAGTCGGCGAGGTTCGCCTTCGGTACGGGTACGACGAATCCATCGATGTAGCTCATACGTCCTCCGGTTCGATACGCGTCATGCGTCCGCCGTAGATACCGGCCCGCGCCGCTCCATGCAAGCCCCGCAGCCATGTTGAAAACGCGAAAACCGGAATTCGCCGCATCGCGCGCATCGCCGACCCATCGCGCCGCCGCGCACGGCGGGCCGCAGCGACGCAACGTCGTCCGGCCGCCTGTTCGTGTGACGCCGGAGTCCCGGCGCCAATCCGTCAGCGTGCGGCGACGATCACGCCGCCCGGGCGAGCTCGCCGCCGATCTGCGCATGCGCCGCGGCGAGCGACGCCGCACGCTGCTCCGCGCTGATGCCCACGCCTTCGGCGCGGATGAAGGTGATGTCGCGGATGCCGACAAAAGCGAACACCTGGCGCAGATAGCTTTCCTGGAAGTCGGCCGCCTGCAGCGCCGTGTCGGCATAGAAGCCGCCGCGACCCGACAGCACGATCACGCGCTTGCCGCCGGCGAGTCCTTCGGGGCCCTGCGCCGTATAGCGGAACGTGCGGCCCGCGACCGCGACGCGGTCGATCCAGGCCTTGAGCTGGCTCGGCACGCCGAAGTTGTACATGGGCGCGCCGACGACGATGACGTCCGCGGCCAGGAACTCCTGCAGCACGCCCTCATTGCGCTGGAGTTCGGCGCGCAGCGCCGGAGCGAGCGTATCCACCGCTTCGTGCGGCAGCGGGGTCCAGTGCGGCAGCGGATCGGCCGCGAGATCGCGATAGGTCACCTCGACCTCGGGGTGCTCGCGGCGGTACTGCGCCACGACTGCGGCCGTCAGTTCGCGGGTGACCGAATGCGCACCGAGGGGGCTGGAATCGAGCTGCAGCAGTTTCATGGAAGTCTCCTTCAGTCCGGCAAATGCCGTCGGGAAACATGCTATGGGTGACGCCAATCGCCGAGTAGATGGCTAGAATCGGACTCATCGTCCTATCAGCAGAACGATCATGCGCGATCTGAACGACCTTGCCTTCTACGCCGCCATCGTCGAGCACGGCGGCTTCGCCCCCGCCGGGCGCGCGCTCGGCATCCCGAAATCGCGCCTGAGCCGACGCATGGCACAGCTCGAGGACGACCTCGGCGTGCGCCTGGTGCAGCGCTCGACCCGCCAGTTCGCCGTCACCGAGATCGGCCGCCAGTTCCTCGCGCACTGCCGCGCGATGCTGGCCGAGGCGCAGGCCGCCGAAGAGACCATCGCGACGCAGCGCGCCGAGCCGCGCGGCATCGTGCGGTTCAGCGCGCCGGTGGAACTCGCGCAGAACCTCGTCGCGACCTGCCTGCCGCGCTTTCTCGCCGCGTATCCCCGCGTGCGCGTGCAGTTCCTCGTATCCAATCGCCGCTTCGACCTGCTCAACGAAAACGTCGACATCGCGCTGCGCGTGCGGCCGGCGCCGGAAATGGATGCCGAGCTCGTGACGCGGCGGCTCGCGCGCGCGCAGAAGGTCATGGTCGCGTCGCCGGCCTACCTCGACGCGCGCGGCCGGCCGCGCCATCCGCAGGATCTCCTCGCGCACGACACGCTGAGCCTGGTCGAAATGGAAACTGTGCAAAGTTGGACATTCCTGCCGGTCCGCGGCGACGGCGAACCGGTGCGGGTCGACGTCGAACCGCGTCTGCTCTGCGGCGAATTCAACGTGCTGCTGCAGGCCAGCCTGGCCGGCAGCGGCATATGCGGGCTGCCGGCGACGCTCTGCGGGCCGCACATCGGCGCCGGCCTGCTCGAACACGTCCTGCCGGACTGGCAGGCCGGCGCGCCGGTGATGCACCTCGTGTATCCGTCGCGGCGCGGCCTGCTGCCGGCCGTGCGCGCGCTGGTCGACTTCCTCGTCGAGACCCTCCCGCCCCTCGCCGACGCGCGCGACGCGCAGGCCGGCTGCCCGGTGCCGCCGCGCTGAGCGCCGCGGGCATCGACAAGCCGGCGCGAACTCTATAAAAATCGGCAGATTGCACTTTGCGCCAGCCCAGCGGTTGTTGGGAAAGGAGCCAAGGCTTCTTTCTCCATCGAACGGCGCAAGCGGAGCTTGCGCACGTTCTCCGAGAATCAATCGCTTACGCGATTGATTCTCGGGAGTGCGTCCGTCGCCGGACGCACGAGGCCGGCCGCGGTTCGCCCGTGTCGAC
>CAMLSI010000361.1 GCA_946482585.1 uncultured Lysobacteraceae bacterium | reverse complement strand
TGCTGGTCGAGCGCGTGCAGAAGGGCGACAAGCGCGCCTTCGATCTGCTCGTGCGGCGTTACCAGCACAAAGTAGTCAGTGTGATCTCGCGTTATGTCTCCGACTGGGCCGAATGCCAGGACGTCGCGCAGGAGGCATTCATCCGCGCGTACCGCGCGATCGGCGCATTCCGCGGCGACAGCGCGTTCTACACCTGGGTCTACCGCATCGCGATCAATACGGCCAAGAACTACCTGGTCTCGCAGGGTCGGCGTCCGCCGACCGACGACATCGCGATCGATGACGCGGTACAGCTCGACGCCGGCGTTCGTCTCAAGGACAGCGCAACGCCCGAGCGCGAACTGCTGCGCCAGGAGATTGAACGTACCGTCTTCGCGACGGTCGAACAGTTGCCCGACGAACTGCGCACCGCGATCACGCTGCGCGAAGTGGACGGACTGTCCTACGAAGAGATCGCCGAGCAGATGCAATGCCCCATAGGAACGGTGCGCTCGCGCATCTTCCGGGCCCGCGAGGCCATCGACACGCAATTGCGTCCGCTGGTTGCGGACAGCGAGGTTTGATCGTCATGAGTACGGAAATCAAGCAACAGCTTTCGGCGTTGATGGACGGCGAGATCGAGCGCGACGCGGCACGATTCGTGTTGCGTTCGGTCGAGACCGATCGCACGCTGGCCGCGGACTGGTCGCGCTTCCATTTGATGCGCGATTGCCTGCAGGGGCGTCAGGTTCTCGTAGCCGATGCGGGTTTCGCCGCGGCAGTCATGGCGCGTATCGATGCGGAAACCGCACCGGTCCAGGCCGGCGGTTCGCGCTGGGTCCGCTACCTGTCCGGCGGCGCGGTCGCTGCGGCGGTCGCCGTGGTCGCGCTGATGGCGTCGGCGCCCGAGCATCCGCCGGTGCCGGTCGGCACGGTCGCGAGCAGCGTCGACGCTCCGGCGAGCGTCCGCGCACCGGTATTCAACGACAGTTCGCTGAGCCCGCGCCTGCCGTTCGCGCAGCCGGCCTCGGCGACGATAGGCGGCGAAACCTTGTTCGCGCCGGGTTACGACCTGCGTTCGCAGCCGTCGAACGGCTGGCGTCCCGCGGATTCGGGTTACAACGTGCGCACGCCGTCCGCGCCCTACGTACTGCTGATCGTTCCGGTCCAGCCGATGACGCCGGCGGAGCAGAAGCAGCAGCCGCGACTGCAGTAACGCGCTCCACGCTAGTCATCGACGGCCCCGGTGCCCTGCACCGGGGCCGTTCGTTCGTCCGCCTCTTGAATCGTCCATTCCCGGCGCCAGATGAACGACACACGACGAATGTCGGCGCTGCGGAACTTTGCCGCCGCGACGTTCTCAAAGCGGCGTCCGGAGTCCTCCGGGAATGCCCGGTACCACCCGGGTGAGCCCACAAAAATCAGCAAAGGCAACTAGTATGCAACGAGGCATTGTGAAGTCTCTTGCCCTGTCTTTCGCAGGGTTGATCTTTTTTGCGGCAGCGTCCGCGCAGGCCTACGACTTGCCCGATTTCACGGCGCTCGTCGACAAGAACGGTCCCGCCGTCGTCAACGTGCAGGCTCGCCAGAACGGCGGCGACGACAATGCCGCTGCCGACGATGACGCCGAACAGGAGCAGGTTCCCGAAATCTTCCGCCGCTTCTTCGGTCCGGGCGGTCCCGGCGCGCCGCGCGGCGGCCGTCCCGGCGGCGTCTCGCTCGGTTCGGGTTTCATCATCTCCAACGATGGTTACATCCTGACCAACAACCATGTCGTCGACGGTGCCGACAGCGTCACGGTGCGTCTGTCCGACCGGCGCGAGCTCGATGCCAAGGTCGTCGGTTCCGACGCGCAATACGACATCGCGTTGTTGAAGGTCACGGCCTCGAACCTGCCGGCCGTCACCGTCGGCGATTCCAAGAAGCTGAAGCCGGGTCAATGGGTGCTCGCGATCGGCTCGCCGTTCGGCTTCGATCATTCGGTCACGGCCGGCATCGTCAGCGCCGTCAGCCGCAGCTTCGGCGGGCGCGACCAGCAGTACGTGCCGTTCATCCAGACCGACGTCGCGATCAACCGCGGCAATTCGGGAGGCCCGCTGTTCAACCTCGACGGTGAAGTCGTCGGCATCAATTCCCAGATCCTGTCCAATACCGGCGGCTTCATGGGCGTGTCATTCGCGATCCCGATCGACACGGCGATGAGCGCGGTCAAGCAGATCAAGGACAAGGGTTTCGTCTCGCGCGGCATGATCGGCGTGCAGATCCAGGACGTGAACCGCGAGCTCGCGCAAAGCCTGGGCCTTCCGCGCACGGGCGGCGCGCTTGTCAACGCGACGACGGCCGGCAGCGCGGCCGAGAAGGCCGGCATCAAGGTCGGCGACGTGATCGTTTCGTTCGGCGGCGTCGACGTCGTGCATTCCTCCGACCTGCCGCCGATGGTCGGCGCCACCGCGCCAGGCAGCAAAGTCGACGTCGGCGTGTTCCGCGACGGCAAGACGCAGGTCATTCCGCTCACCGTCTCCGAACTCACGCGTGACGCCACGGCCCAGGCCGGCGCCGCGACGCCCGGTGCCGCCGGCAGCAACCCGCTCGGGATGGTCGTCGAAGACCTGACTGCCGAACAGCGCCAGCAGCTCGGCATCAAGGACGAAGGCGTGGTGGTGACGCGGATCACCGGCGTCCCGGCGCGCCGAGCGGCGCTGCAGCCCGGCGACATCGTGCTCATGGTCGGCAAGCAGAAGATCAGGACCGCGGCCGAATTCAGCAACGCCGTCAAGGGCGTGCAGTCCGGCGATTCGGTGATGCTGCTCGTGCGGCGCCAGGATGCGAGCCTGTTCGTCGCGGTCAGCGTCCCGAAGAAGACGGACTGAGCCAGAGCGGGTAGCGAGCCCGACGCAAACGGCGGCCCCCGGGGCCGCCGTTTGCGTTGTGCGTCCGACCGGCCCATCCTGCGCTCGAAGCGGCTTCATGCGATAATCGCGGCTTTGCCAACGCGCCACCGGCGTGCCGGCCCCGTTCTGCGACACCCTGATGGACCATATCCGAAACTTTTCGATCATCGCTCACGTCGACCACGGCAAATCCACGCTCGCGGACCGCATCATCCAATTGTGCGGCGGCCTGGAGGCCCGCGAGATGGAAGCGCAGGTGCTCGACTCCAACCCGATCGAGCGCGAGCGCGGCATCACCATCAAGGCGCAGTCCGTCTCGCTGCCGTACAAGGCGAAGGACGGCAACACCTACCAGCTCAACTTCATCGACACCCCCGGCCACGTCGACTTCAGCTACGAAGTCAGCCGCTCGCTGGCCGCCTGCGAAGGCGCGCTGCTGGTGGTCGACGCCGCCCAGGGCGTGGAAGCGCAGTCCGTCGCCAACTGCTACACCGCGGTGGAGCAGGGCCTGGAAGTGGTGCCGGTGCTCAACAAGATCGACCTGCCGACGGCCGACATCGAGCGCGCCAAGGCCGAGATCGAGGCCGTCATCGGCATCGACGCCGACGACGCCGTCGCCGTCAGCGCCAAGACCGGCCTCAATGTCGACCTGGTGCTGGAAGCGATCGTCCAGCGCATCCCGCCGCCGCAGCCGCGCGACACCGACAAGCTGCAGGCGCTGATCATCGACTCGTGGTTCGACAACTACCTCGGCGTCGTCTCGCTCGTGCGCGTGATGCAGGGGCGGATCAAGCCCAAGGACAAGATCCTCGTGATGTCGACCGGGCGCTGGCACGAAGTCGACCAGGTCGGCGTCTTCACGCCCAAGCGCAAGGTCAAGGACAGTCTCGAAGCCGGTGAAGTGGGCTGGATCAACGCGTCGATCAAGGACGTTCACGGTGCGCCGGTCGGCGACACGCTGACCCTGAACGCCGATCCGGCACCGGCGCCGCTGCCCGGTTTCCAGAAAATGCAGTCGCGCGTGTTCGCCGGACTCTTCCCGACTGCGGCGGACGATTTCCCGGCCCTGCGCGAGGCGCTCGACAAGCTCAAGCTCAACGACGCCGCGCTGAATTTCGAGCCGGAAAGCTCCGAAGCCATGGGCTTCGGTTTCCGCTGCGGCTTCCTCGGCCTGCTCCACATGGACATCATCCAGGAGCGGCTCGAGCGCGAATACGATCTCGATCTCATCACGACCGCGCCCACCGTCGTCTATGAAGTGCTGCAGACCGACGGCAGCCTGATGTCGCTCGACAACCCCGCGAAGCTGCCGCCGGCGCAGAACATCGAGGAAGTGCGCGAGCCCATCATCATCGCTGACATCCTCACGCCGCCGGAATACATCGGCAACGTGATCGGCCTCTGCGAAGAAAAGCGCGGCATCCAGCGCAGCATCAACTATGTCTCGACCCAGGTGCGTATCAGCTACGAGCTGCCGCTGGCCGAAGTCGTGCTCGATTTCTTCGACAAGCTGAAGTCCGTCTCGCGCGGCTACGCGTCGATGGACTATCACTTCCACGAATTCCGCGCGGGTCCGTTCGCGCGCCTGGACGTGCTGATCAACGGCGATCGCGTCGATGCGCTGAGCCTCATCGTGCATCGCGCCGCCGCCGACCGGCGCGGCCGCGAGCTCACGGAAAAAATGAAGGAACTGATTCCGCGGCAGCAGTTCGACGTCGCGATCCAGGCCGCCGTCGGCTCGCAGATCATCGCGCGCTCGACGGTCAAGGCGCTGCGCAAGAACGTGCTCGCGAAGTGCTACGGCGGCGACGTGTCGCGCAAGCGCAAGCTGCTCGAGAAACAGAAAGAAGGCAAGAAGCGCATGAAGCAGGTCGGCAGCGTGGATATCCCGCAGGAAGCCTTCCTCGCCGTGCTGCAGATGGACAAGTAAACGGCTCCGCGCCGCCGGCGCAGAGCGGGAACCGTATGCCGTACCACCGAGTCTGAGGACCGCGAATGCACTTCGACTTTGCCGCCATCCTGGTCGGGTTGACCTTCCTGACCGGCGTGATCTGGGCCATCGACCACTGGTTCTTCGCCAAGCGACGGGCCGCGGAAATGCCGCCCGGCGAGGCGCCGCGCGAACCGATACTCGTGGAATATTCGCGTTCGTTCTTCCCGGTCATCCTGGTCGTGCTGCTGTTCCGCTCGTTTCTCGCGGAGCCGTTCCGCATCCCGTCGGGTTCGATGATGCCGACCCTGCTCGTCGGCGACTTCATCCTCGTCAACAAGTTCGCCTACGGCATCCGTCTGCCGGTCCTGGACAAGAAGATCATCGAGATCGGCGAACCTCAGCGCGGGGACGTCGTCGTGTTCCGCTTCCCGAAGGATCCGACCCAGGACTACATCAAGCGCGTCATCGGTAAGCCGGGCGACCAGGTCACGTACCGCAACAAGAAGCTGTACATCAACGGCGAGGAAATGCCGCAGGAGAACGGCGGCGTGTATGCCGGAACCGATCCCGAATCGCGGGAGCTGGTGCACAGCGGCGCGGAAGCGTTTGCCGAACAATTGGGCCCGGTCCGCCACCAGATCATCACCGTGCCGGGCGGCCAGGTCGGGCCGGACTTTACGGTTCAGGTTCCCGCCGGGCATTATTTCGTCATGGGCGATAATCGGGATCGCAGCTCGGACAGTCGCGTCTGGGGCTTCGTGCCGGAGGAAAATCTCGTCGGCAAGGCTTTCGTGAT
>CAMLSI010000360.1 GCA_946482585.1 uncultured Lysobacteraceae bacterium | reverse complement strand
GTCATCGGCTACACGGCGCGCTGCCTCACGTTCTCGGCGAGCGGCACCACGTCGCCGATCGTCGTCACGGGCCTCACGAACGGGACCTCCTATTTCTGCAACGTGGTGGCCGTGAACGCGATCGGACAGAGCACGGCCGGCATCGGCGGACCGGCCACACCGTCCACGGTGCCCGACGCGCCGACGAGTGTGGTCGCGACGCGCGGCAACGGTCAGGTCAGCGTGATGTTCGTGTCCGCGGGCAACGGCGGCAGCGCCATCACGGGCTACACCGCGAGCTGCGGCGGCCACAGTCAGAACGGACCGACGGCGCCGATCGTCGTCGCGGGGCTCCCCAACGGCACGCCCGTCAGCTGCGTCGTCACCGCGACGAATGCGCGCGGCACCAGCGCACCGTCGGCGCCGTCCAACAGCGTGACGCCCGCGACCGCGCCCGACGCGCCGACGAGCGTCGTCGCCACGCGCGGCAATGCACAGGTGAGTGTCGCGTTCGCGCCGGGCAGCGACGGCGGCAGCGCGGTCACGAGCTTTGCCGCGACCTGCGGCAGCGCGACGCACAGCGGCGACGTCTCGCCGATCGTCGTGACCGGCCTCGCCAACGGCACGCCGGTGAGCTGCACCGTGAAGGCGATCAACGACGTCGGCGAAGGTGCGGTCTCGGCGGCATCGAACACGGTGACGCCGGCCACGGTGCCCGATGCGCCGACGAGTGTCGTCGCCACTCGCGGCAATGCGCAGGTGAGCGTCACCTTCGTCGCACCGGTGAACGACGGCGGCAGCGTCGTCACGAACTACGTCGCGACCTGCGGCACGCAGACCAACGGCGCGACGGCGTCGCCGATCGTCGTGGGCGGACTCGCCAACGGCACCGCGGTGAGCTGTACGGTGAAAGCGGCCAACGAGGTCGGCGAAGGCGCTGCGTCGGCGGCCTCGAACGCCGTGACGCCGGCCACCGTGCCGGATGCGCCGACGAGCGTGGTCGCGACGCGCGGCAATGCGCAGGTGAGCGTCGCGTTCCTGCCGGGCAACGACGGCGGCACGGCGATCACGACCTATGACGCGACCTGCGGCACGCAGACGCGGAACGGTACGGCGTCGCCGATCGTCGTGACCGGCCTCGCCAACGGTGCGCCGGTGAGCTGTACGGTGAGGGCCACCAACGAGGTCGGCGAAGGGGCTGCGTCGGCGGCCTCGAACACCGTGACGCCGGCCACCGTGCCCGATGCGCCGACGAGTGTGGTCGCGACGCGCGGCAATGCGCAGGTGAGCGTCGCCTTCGCAAACCCCGCGAACGACGGAGGCAGCGTCGTCACGGGCTACAGCGCGACCTGCGGCACGCAGACGCAGAACGGCACCGCGTCGCCGATCGTCGTCACCGGGCTCGCCAACGGCACGCCGGTGACCTGCACGGTCACGGCGAGCAACGACGTCGGCGCCGGCGCCGTGTCCGCACCGTCGAACAGTGTGACGCCGGCCACCGTTCCCGGTGCGCCGCAGCTCGCGAGTGCGGTGGGAACGGCGAACGGCAGCGGCGCCGTGCTCACGTTCAGTGCACCGGCCAACAACGGCGGCAGCGCCATCACCGGCTATGTCGCAAGCTGCACGCCCGGCACGCACACGGCGAACGGCACGCTCTCGCCGCTGACCGTCACCGGCCTCACCGCCGGAACGGCGTACGCCTGCACCGTCACGGCGCACAACGAGATCGGTACGGGCGCGGCGTCCAACAGCGTCGCGGTGACCCCGCGCATCCTCGTCGACATCGCCGTCAGCAACAGCAACGGGACGCGCTTCATCAACGGCGGCAGCACGGTCGGCTGGCTGGTCGAAGTGGACAACAGTACGAGTACCGCCGTGACCGGCGCGCGCGTACGCCTGACGCTGCCGGCCCAACTGACCGGCATCGGCTGGGTCTGCAGCGCACAGGGCGGTGCGACCTGCCCGGCTGCCTCCGGTAGCGGCAATCTCGACGGCACGGTCGCGCTGCCTGCCGGCGCGCGCGCGAGCTTCCTCGTCAGCGCCACGGTACCCCGCACGCCGGAACAGCCGGTCACGACGACGGCAACCGTCGAGCTCTCCGGCACGTTCGACGATCCGCAGACCACCAACAACACAGCCGCCGACGGGCCGGACACCGTCGGTATTTTCGGCAACGGTTTCAATTGAGGCGCCAACGGCACCGGCCCGCCGGGCCGGTGCTGCCAGGGATCGGGTGGAACGAGGCATCCGGCGTCCTTTCGGGGCCGACGAAGATGGTGGATGTCCCCAAGACGGTGGATGTCCCGGAGATGGCATCCGGCGTCCTTTCGGGACCGACGAAGACAGTGGGTGTCCAGAAGATGGTGGGTGTCCCCAAGATGGTGGGTGTCCCGCAAATGGTGGTCCCGATGCCAGTTCGATCGAGTGATGCGGCCAGGAGAACGACCCGTCGCGGGTATGATCCCGCCGCACGGGCGGCGACGGACCGCAGCGCGATCACGGCCTGGTCGCGATCGCCGCCTTCGCGCCAGCCGCTCGTCCGCTCCGGCGGGTCCTGAGATCCTGGAATTTCGGAGGGACAGGCATGTATCGACACCATTGGGAACGACACCGTACGTCGCGGATGGGCTGGCTTCGCGCGGGCGTGCTGGGCGCCAACGATGGCCTCGTGTCGACGGCAAGCCTCATCCTCGGGGTGGCGTCGGCGAATGCCGGCCACACCGGCATCCTCATCGCCGGCGTGGCCGGTCTGGTCGCGGGCTCCCTGTCGATGGCCGCGGGAGAGTACGTCTCGGTGCAGTCCCAGGCCGACTCGGAGAAGGCCGAGCTCGACCGCGAACGGCGGGAGCTCGAGACGGACGCCGTCAGCGAGCACGAGGAGCTGGCCGCCATCTATGTCGGTCGTGGCCTGGATCCGGACTTGGCCAAGCAGGTGGCCGTACAGCTCATGGCCCACGATGCCCTGGACGCCCACGCGCGCGATGAACTGGGTATCTCCGAGACGCTGAGCGCGCGTCCCCTCCAGGCAGCCCTGGCGTCGGCAGGAAGCTTTGCCGTGGGCGCGATGTTGCCGCTCTTGGTCGTCGCGTTGTCACCTCTGCGATTCCTCATCGGCATCGTGGCGGGTACGGCGCTGGTCTTTCTGGCGCTCCTGGGCGCCGTGGCCGCACGCGTGGGCGGTGCGCCCATGCTGCGGAGTACCCTGCGCATTACGTTCTGGGGCGGGTTGGCCATGGCACTGACGGCGGGCGCCGGTGCGCTGTTCGGCGCGGGCGGCTGACTCCGGCCTGCGCAGACGTGAACCGGCGAGGCCGGAGCGCAACGCGAGCGCCCGCACGGCGGAGGCCGCGTTTCCGGCGCTTCGTCCACGGTTCAGTGCCGGCCTCCCCGCATTGCGGCGCACGGTCGGCCGCGGTCGGTATCGCCCGCACGTCGACGGTGCCACGCGATCCCTGGCGTAGCGGCGGCGGGCCCTGGCATTGCGGCGGCGGGCGTCTGTCGGCCGCGGAAGAACGAGACGTCGCGAGCCTGGCTCGGCAGGGCCGAAACGGACGCTTCGTCCGGGCGCTGCCCGTCGGCAGAATCGGCCGGCTCCCGGTGTCAAGGCTTTGTGAAGTGTGCTAGCGTCAGCGCACTTCTCTCGACTCGCGCGAGATTGAGGTTGAGGTCGCCAAGTCGATCTACAGGGGCGCTGTCTCGCGTGATGTTCCGGCCGACGGCCAAGGAGCATCTCCCCTATGTTTCGCGAGTTGTTCGACGCTGCGCCCCACCCCTTGATCGCGAGCGACGACGCCGGCTGTATCGTGCACGCGAACCGCGAAGCCGAGAACCTGTTCGGCTATGCGCCGGATGCGCTGCGCGGTTCGCCGATGAGACGGCTCATCCCGCAGTGGGCGCAGCTTCGCGGGAAACCCGCTCACCCCGGATCGACGGTCAGTGCGCGCGCCGCGTCGATGGAAATCGCCGGCGGTTTCGCCGCGCGCCGGCGCAGCGGCGAAACCTTTCCCGTGCGGATCGGGCTGAAGTCGCTCGATACGCCGCGGGGACGCCTCCACCTCGTTTCCATGCGCGCGCAGGCTGAGATACCCCAGCCGGGCGAGGCCCGTGCGCGCGAACGTTACGACGCGGTGGCCATCCAGCTTCAGCGGCTGACGGCGGCCGCATCGACGGTGGACGCCGTGATCGAGCACGTCCCCGAAGCGATCGCCGGTGCCCTGGCCGTCCCGGCCGGTGCCATCACGCGCCGCAATCCGTACCGGCGCACGCACACGATCGAGGCCGCTTACGGGCTGTCCGAACGCCTGCTGGACATCACGCTGTACGAGAACGATGCGAGAGTACTCGGCCAGCCTGGCGTCGCCGAAGAAGCTCCCGTGATCGCCGGATCCCGCCTGGACGACCCCACGTCGTACGAGTGCCAGTCGTTCGCAGCCGAAGGGTTCCGTGCGGCCGCATGGATCCCGTTGCTCGATGGTCGCTCGGTGGCGGGGCTGCTGCTGATCCTGTTGCGTGGGTCGGTGAGCTTCGGTCATGACGCGACGCATTTCCTGCAGTCGGTGGCGCATTTGATCGGCAGCGCCATCCGGCGTCTTCGTGCGGAATACCAGCTCGCCCAGTCGCAGCGGCTGGAAATCGTCGGTCAGTTGGCCGGTGGAATTGCGCACGTTTTCAACAATTTCCTGACGATCATTTCCGGCAATCTGGAGATTCTCGCGAGCCTGCTGGCCGACCATCCCTCGGGCCGCGACGTGCTTCGCCATGCACTGAATGCGGTTGGCCGCGGTGCCGAACTGAGCACGAAACTCCTCGCCTTCGCCCGGCGCCAACCGCTGGCACCCATCGCCTGCGATCCGCGACGACTGCTGGAAGAAATCGGCGGCATGCTCGGACAGGCGCTCGGACCCGCGATCGAGTTGCGCATGGTCTGTTCTCCCGATACACCCGCGGTGTATGCCGATCCGGCGTTGCTCGAAGCCGCGCTGGTCAATCTGGTCTTGAATTCCCGCGACGCGATGCCGCGCGGCGGCCCCCTGACGATCGCAACGTTCAGACACCATCAACGCCCGGGCGACCTCCCCGCCAACTTGATCGAGGGGGACTACGTGGTGTTCAGCGTTCACGACACGGGACTCGGCATGCCGCCGGACGTCCTGGCGCGTGCGTTCGATCCCCTCTTCACCACTAAGCCGAGCGGCACCGGATTGGGCCTGAGCATGGTGTACGGCTTCGTCCGGCAGTCGGGAGGCCACCTGGCCGCCGAAAGCCGGATGGGTTACGGAACGACGATCCGGCTGTATCTGCCGGTAGCGGGTCAGGCTCGCACTACCTAGGTCCGTGGGCGAGCGCGCGGAGCACGGCCGCGGTAACGCACCGCGGCCCGCCTTGCGCGCTGCGGCGCGTCGCGGAGACTGCCGCGTCGCTCCCGCACCGGCGCGCGGCTCCGCCGAATCGCTGCCGCCGGCCGGGCGACACGGGCCCTGGCGTGCCCCGAACACGGCCTGATGCGTTTGCTTGATCCAGATCAATACTCCGCCGCAAAGGCGTGCGGCATGCTTGACGCGAATTTTGGAAAAGCGTGCGCTGCGGGAAAGCGCGAGATCGGCGGCGGGCACGCCGGGGTC
>CAMLSI010000359.1 GCA_946482585.1 uncultured Lysobacteraceae bacterium | reverse complement strand
AAGGGCATCGTCGCGATGCGAGGCACCGAGGCGATCTCGCTCGCGCGCAAGCACAGCCCGACGGCGATCTCGCTCGACATCTTCCTGCCCGACATGCTCGGCTGGACCGTCCTCAGCCGGCTCAAGCAGGATTCGACGACGCGCCACATTCCGGTGCAGGTGGTCACGATCGAGGACGAACGGCAGCAGGGCCTGGAGCGCGGCGCATTCTCGTTCATCAACAAACCGGTCACGACCGAAGGTCTCAAGTCCGCGCTCGAACGCATCAAGAATTTCGCGGCGCCGCGGCCCAAGCGGCTGCTCGTGATCGAGGACAACGACGCGGAGCGCATGAGCATCGTCGAACTGATCGCCCACGACGACGTCGAGATCGTCAGCGTCGGCACCGGCGCCGAAGCGCTCGAGACGCTGAAAGGCGAAGCGTTCGACTGCGTCGTGCTCGACCTGCGCCTGCCCGACATGTCCGGCTTCGATCTGCTCAACCAGATCCACGCCGACGAATCGCTGCTCGACGTGCCCGTGGTCGTGTTCACCGGCAAGGAACTCAGCGACGTCGAGTCCAGGCTGCTGAAGAAGGCCGCCAAGAGCGTCGTGATCAAGGGCGTGCAGTCGCCCGAGCGCCTGTTCGATGAAACCGCGCTGTTCCTGCATCGCGTCATCGCCGACCTGCCGCCGAACAAGCGCCGCATGCTCGAACACCTGCACGACACCGACGAGGTGCTGATCGGAAAGCGCGTGCTCGTCGTCGACGACGACGTGCGCAACATCTTCGCACTGTCGAGCGTGCTCGAACGTCATGGGCTCAACGTCGTGACCGCCGCGACCGGGCAGGAAGCCATCGCGCGGCTGCAGAACACGCCCGACATCGCGCTCGTGCTCATGGACATCATGATGCCGGAGATGGACGGCTACGAGACGACGCGCGCGATCCGCGACGACGCGCAGTTCCGCAGCCTGCCCATCGTCGCGCTGACCGCGAAGGCGATGAAGGGCGATCGCGAGAAGTGCCTCGAAGCCGGCGCGTCCGACTACCTGGCCAAACCCGTCAACACCGATCAGCTGCTGGCCGTGCTGCGCCAGTGGCTGCATCGCTGAGCCGCCGCCGTGCAGAGCGAATCCGACAAGGTCAACATCCTGCTCGTCGACGACAAGCCGGAACGGCTGTTGAGCTACGAAGCCGTGCTCGCGCAACTCGGCGAGAAACTCGTGATGGCGCATTCGGGCGAAGAAGCGCTCAAGCGCCTCATGGAAACCGAGTTCGCCGTGATCCTGCTCGACGTCAGCATGCCGGGCATGGACGGCTTCGAGACCGCCGAGCTCATCCACCAGCATCCGCGCTTCGAGAACACGCCGATCATCTTCGTGACCGGCGTGCATGTCGGCGACCTCGACCGGCTGCAGGGCTATCGCCTCGGCGCGATCGACTACGTGCAGGTCCCGCTCGTGCCGGACATCCTGCGCAGCAAGGTCGCCGTGCTCGTCGAGCTCTATCGCAAGCGCCGCGCGCTGGCCGGCGAGAACGCGAGTCTCGTCAAGGTCAACCTCGCGCTGCAGACGGAACGCGCGCAGGAATTCGAGGCGCTGTCGCAGACGCTCGCCGCGGCGAACGCCGAATTGTCGCTGGCCAACACGCAGCTCGAGGCCGAAGTGCTCGAGCGGCGCCGCGCCGAGGCGCAACTGCAGCAGCTCGCCGAGAAGCTACGCCAGGCCGACCGGCGCAAGGACGAATTCCTCGCGACGCTCGCGCATGAACTGCGCAACCCGCTCGCGCCGATCCGCAGCGCGGTGGGGCTGCTGCAGAACGAATGCATGAGTGCGCCCGAGCGCCAGTCGCTCGACGTCATCGACCGCCAGCTGCGCCAGCTCGTGCACATGGTCGACGATCTGCTCGATGTCTCGCGGATCACGCACGGCCGCATCGAACTGCGCCGGCAGCTCGTGGAACTCGGCCCGCTGCTGTCGACCGCGGTCGAGACCACGCTGCCGCACCTCCAGACCATGCGCCACGAACTCTCGGTCGACGTGCCGGCGACGGCGATACTCGTCGACGGCGACCCGCAGCGCCTGAACCAGGTGTTCGGCAACCTCCTAAACAATGCATCGAAGTACACACTTCCCGGCGGCCGCATATCCCTGAGCGCGCAGCTCCACGGACAGGAAGTCGTCGTGCGCATCAGCGACACCGGCATCGGCATTCCGCCGGAACGGCTCGACGAAGTATTCGACCTGTTCGTGCAGATCGATACCTCGCTCGAGCGAGCGCAGGGCGGCCTCGGCATCGGGCTCACGCTGGTGCGGCGCCTCGTGCAGATGCACGGCGGCAGCATCCGGGCGAGCAGCGAAGGCAAGAACCGCGGCTCGTGCTTCGAGGTGCGCCTGCCGCTGGCCGCGCGCGGCGCGGCGCGCACCGCGGAATCGACTGCCGCCGCCGACGCGGCGGCGGCGGCGCCCGTCAATGCGACGCCGGCCAGTCGCCGCATCCTCATCGTCGACGACAACCGCGACGCGGCCAACACACTCGCTCAGCTGCTCGGCATGTCGGGGTACATCGTGCGCGCGGTCTACGATCCCGAACTCGCGCTCGACGCGCTGCTCGATTTCACGCCGGACCTCGCGTTCCTCGACGTAGGCATGCCCAAGCTCAACGGCCTCGAACTCGCGGCGATGATCCGCGCCCATGCGCGCGGCAACGATGTCGTGCTGATCGCGCTGACCGGCTGGGGCCAGGAAGACGATCGCCGCCGTTCGCGTGCGGCCGGCTTCGACTATCACCTCGTCAAGCCGGCCGACCCGTTCGAGATCGAACGCATCTGTCGCGAGGCGGTGCGGCGGGCGTAAGGCAACGGCCCTGTCCCGGTGCGGCCGGCAGAGGGCTGTCGCATACCGGCGCCCTGTGCGCGTGGGGACGGATTTCCCCGCTCCCGCGACCGTTCGCGCTGCAGCCGCATCCTGATCCGCACGACCGCCGACCTGCCGTGAGGATCGCGATGCTGCGCCGCTGCCTTTGCCTGGTTTTCCTGTTGTTCGCGCAGGCGCCGATCGCCGGTGCCGCCGATGCGACCGCACTGCAGAACGCGCTGCAGGCGCGTCTGGAGCAGGCCGCTGCCGACGGATTCAGCGGCAGCGTACTCGTCGCCGACGGTGACCGAGTGCTGTTCGAACACGGCTACGGCGTCGCCGATCCTGCCGGCAAGGCCGCGGTCACCGCGGACACGCGCTTCAACCTTGCCTCCACCGGCAAGCTGTTCACGACCATCGCGGTGCTGCAGCTCGTGCAACAGGGCAAGCTCGATCTGGATGCGCCCGTCGGCCGCTACCTGCCCGACTGGC
Organism: uncultured Lysobacteraceae bacterium; assembly: GCA_946482585.1. The sequence goes on along the minus strand of CAMLSI010000359.1, from coordinate 2,274 downwards.
CGATTGCCGACGTGCGCGAAAAAGTCAGCGTGCGCCAGCTGCTGCTGCACACCTCCGGGCTCGGCAGTTTCTGGGGACCCGATTTCGAAGCGATGCGCGCACGCCTGCACTCCCTGGCCGACTACCGGCCGCTGCTGCAGAAGTCGCCCGCGTTCGAGCCGGGCAGCCGCTGGCAGTACAGCAACAGCGGATTCCAGGTGCTCGGGCTCATCGTGCAGGCGGTCAGCGGCGAGGACTACTACGACTACGTCGCCCGGCACATCTTCGCTGCCGCGGGCATGCGCGACACCGGTTATTTCGCGATCGACGGCCAGGCTCGCGGCGTGGCCGTTCCGCACAAGGGCGGCCGCGGCGAAGACCGGTTCGAAGCCTATGCGGTGCTGCCCGAGCCGCGCGGGGGCGCTGCCGGCGGCGGTTATTCGACGCCGCGTGATCTGCTGCGTTTCCACCGCGCACTGACGGGCGGCAAGCTGCTCGATGCGCAGCGCCGGGAATTGCTGTTCGCCGCAGTCGATCTGCCGGGACCGCGCGAAGGCCGTCCGCCGCACGGGCTCGGCATGGTCCGCGTCGACGCCGGCGCCGACGTGGTCTACGGTCATCCGGGCGGTGCCCGCGGCATCGGCGTGGATTTCCGCGGTGCGCGCGACAGCGGCTGGGCGCTCGTGCTCATGAGCAACACCGCCGAGCCGTTCACGCTCGCGCTCGGCAGCGATCTCGCGCGTATCGTCAAGGACGCAGGTGGCGCCGACCTGCGCTTTCCGATGCCTCCGCCGCGTCCGCGCGGGGATGCGGCGCCGCCGCGCTAGCGGATCGCTGCCTCAATCCGCCTCGAACGCATCGCGGAAAATGCGGTCGTTCGCGGGCGGCACCGCCAACGACAGTGACGCGCCGACGAACTTGCGCCAGCGCGGTTCGGCCAGGTCCTTCGCGATGACGCCGTCGGCATACCAGACCGTGTCGCCGCTGTCGGTCAGCAGCTCGAGCGGCGTCGAGCCGCTCTCGTCGAAATCGCCCAGCGTTTCGATGCTGCCGGCGGCGGCGAGCGCGGACAGGTCCGCGGTCAGTGCGACCGGCGCGTCGGCCGCGACACCGCTCCAGACATACAGACGGAAATCCGAGGGCGGCGTGCCCGTCGCGACGGCCGTGGGGCCCGCGACGATGAGATAGCGCCCCTGGCCGCCGCGCACGATGTCGCGGATGCCGCGACCGCCGAGATCGAGCTGGATCGGTGCCGCGAACGTCACACTGCCGGCTGCGGCGGAGCCGTTCGCCGGTGCCGCGGCGATGACGCCGCGCAGATTCGTCGCATGGATCAGCAATGCCTTGCGCCGCTGCGTGGTCGGCAGCAGCGGTGCGCGGAACGCGAGATAAAGACCATCGGCATCGGGCGCGATCGCAAGACCCTCGATGTTGAAACCGTCGTCGCGCTCCGGCCAGACGCCGATCGCCGCACTCGCAGCCAGACCGAGCGCGTTCGCGCCGAGACCATGACCGTCGTTCGCATCCCAGCTCACGAGATCGCTGCGCAGATGGTCGTAGCGCGCGACGTACTGCAACGTCGTCGTGGCGCCGGTGCCGGCGATCCGCGTCGAGAACACACGCTGGCGATTCGGCCGCGCCGCGCCGTTGTCTTTCTTGTTCGAGTGCGAGCCGGTCCAGTAGATCAGATCGCCGCTGCGCGCCGCGCCTTCGATGTCGACTTCGCGCGGCACGCCGCCGTCGATGTCGGTGAGGCCCAGCGACGCGGTGACGTCGAATCCGTTCTCGGCGAGTCCGGAACGGTCGCGCGGATAGAGCTGCAGGCGCTGCCCTTCGTCGTCGGCGACGAGCAGGTGATCGCCGCTGGCGATCGCCGCCGAGGCATCGCTCGCGCCGGTGTAGGCGCGCTGCGTCGCGCCGCCGGCGGAGGCCGCATAGGCGATCACATAGCTGCCGACCTTGTCGTCGGCATCGGTCGCGCGCACGGTGATCGTCGCGTAGCCCACGCCGGCCGGCGTGATGCGCAGCGTGCGCGTCGCACCGCTGCCGCTCACGACGAGACCTGCGGGCACGACGACGGCGGCGTTGCTGCTGCTCGCCGTGATCGTGAGCGCGGCCGCGTCGCCGTCGGGATCGGCGAAGTTGAACGCGATGCCGTCGACCGCGGCCGGATCGGTGGCATCGCCGAGCGATGCGGCGACCGCACCGCCGCCGTTGACCGCGAGATCGAGGCGACGCGTGGTCTGCGCCACGTCGACGGTCACGACCGGCGCGCCGGCTGCGCCGGCACAGGGG
>CAMLSI010000358.1 GCA_946482585.1 uncultured Lysobacteraceae bacterium | reverse complement strand
CCTCGCGCACGACGGTTCGCGCTCGACCGTGGTCTGCGTCGGCCGGCCGTTGATGATGGCGAAGCCGGTAGATTCCTGTTCCGTGCGCACGTAGCGCACACCGACGTTGCCGCGCAGCGGAATGCCGAAGGTCGACGTCTCGAAATCGCCCTGCACCCAGCCGCCGCGATCGCGCTCCTTCACGCTGCGGTTGTTGCCGATCGCGCCCGACGCCGACGGAGAGACCGTGAACGTGCCCTGCCTGCTGTAGATGTCGAACAGATCGGCGAAAGCATCGATGTCCGGAATCAGGAAGCGCGAATCGGCGCCGCCGGGCAGATCGAGATTGTTGCCGAACACCAGCAGCCGCGTGAGGTCAGACAGCGACGTGCCGGCCGGCAGGTTTGGCACGCTGACTTCGGAAGCACGGCGCGCTTCGAAGGTCGCGAACTTGTACGCCTTGAAATCGAGACCGCCCTTGAGCGTGAACGCGGACGTGGCGTCCCAGTCGAAATTGAGCTGCTGGTTCGTGTACAGGTTCGCCGTCGCGTTCGGGCGCAGACGGATTTCCGACAGGCCGTTCGCGAACGTCCAGTTGTTCGGATCGGTCACGTCGAAGCCGTAGTCGATGCGCGGCAGCCGGTCGTTGCCGCGATAGTCCCAGGAATAGCCGTCGGTATTCGCGCGGTCGAGCGTGATCGTGGTCTGGATCGGATTGTCGAAGTCCGAGCGCGAGTGGCCGACCAGCGCGTTCATGCGGAAGCTGTCGCTGAACTCGTGATCGAGATTGAGATTGGCCTGTTCGAACGTCGTCGTGAGTTCGTCGTAGCGCGATTCGGAGCGCACGTCGACGTCGTCGAACACGCCATAGACGAGGTTTCCGTTGCTGACGGCGCCGTCGCGCACGATGGTCTGCGGCTTGCCGCTCGCACCGCTGCGGCTGAACGAGATCGCCTCGAGGAAGTTTTCCGTGCGCTTCGCATCGAAATCAGCGTAGAGCAGGTCGAGCGAAGCGACGGTGCGGTCGGTGGCCTGCCACTGCAGCGCGACGGTGATGCCAAGGCGTTCCTGATCGTGCTCGAGCACGCCGTAGCGCGGAATGCGCGGGTGGAACGTGGTCGCCGCATTGGCCGCCGTGAACGGCGAGCTGGCGTTGAAGCCGCCGCTGCTGGGGCCGTTGTCCCAGCGCACCGAGCTCGCACCTTCCTGCGTCAGCGCCCGGTCGCTGTAGGCGATCGAGAACAGCGCGCCGAAGCGGCCGTCGAAGAACGTGTTGCTGATCAGGGCCGAGGCGCGCGGATTGGTTTCCTCGGACAGATCGTTGTAGCCGAGCTGTCCGGAACTCACGAACGTGAAGCGATCGAAATCGAACGGCCGCGGCGTATGCAGGTCGACCGTCGCGCCGAGCGACCCCTCCTGGATTTCGGCCGATGAGGTTTTGTGGACTTCAATACGATTGAACAACTCCGACGCGAAAACGTTGAAGTCGAAGGCGCGCCCGCGGTTGTTGCCGCCGGACGAGTCGGTGCCGCCGGTCGTCGACAGCCCTTCCATGCCGTTGATGCGTACGCGCGTGAAGTCGGGACCGAGGCCGCGGACCGAGATCTGGCGGCCCTCGCCCGCATCGCGCGCGATCGAGATGCCCGGTATGCGCTGCAGCGATTCGGCCAGGTTCAGGTCGGGAAACTTGCCGATGTCCTCGGCCATGATGACGTCGGTCTGCGTGGTGAACTCGCGCTTGGCTTCCAGCGCCTGCACCAGACTCTGGCGATAGGTCACGACGATTTCGTCGAGCTTCTCCGTGTCGCCGCTGTCCGCGGACGCCTTGGCGTCAGCCGCTTCGGTTTCGGTCGACGCACCCGCGTCGGGTTGCACCGGCTCGGCGGCGAGCGCACGTGCCGGCAAGCCATAGAGCGAAATCAGGATTGCGCCGGAAAGCGTCGTCAGCAGCGGACGACCGGTACGGCTGATGCGGGTTCCCACGTCTACTCCCTCCTGTAGCAGGCCTGGCGCTCGCCCTGGCGGCGCCTACAATCAGATGACACCGGTAGCATTTTCGGTTAATTCTTAGGAATGACACCGGTGGACAGCAGATTAACAAACACCGCAGCGCAGCAACAAGACGAGCGGAAACGGCATGCCGGCATCATCGTTCCTGACCTGTCCGCCCCATGACGCGGCGTGCGGCCGCGTCGACAACTTGGAGTATTTCAGTATGTTGGGCAACGAATATCGACGCGGCTCGAGCGTCTGTCCCACCTCTTCGCGGGGACAGTGCGTTGCAGCATGGCCGTCGAAGCCACCACTTTTCTTTCACGCCGGCACGGCCGGCCGACACTAGGACCCGTCATGACCGCACGTATTCTCTGCTTCGGCGAACTGCTGCTGCGACTGTCGAGCCCCGGCCACGAGTTGCTGCTGCAGTCGCCGCGTCTCCAGGTGCAGGTCGGCGGCGCCGAGGCCAACGTCGCCGTCGCGCTCGCCGCGTTCGGTCATGCGGCCGGCTGCATCACGCAAGTCGCCGACAATGCACTCGGCCGTGCCGCGGTCGGCGAATTGCGCCGCCACGGCGTCGATACCACGCGCGTGCGTTATCGCCCCGGACGCATGGGCCTGTATTTCCTCGAGACCGGCGCGCTGCAGCGACCGAGCGAGGTGCTCTACGACCGCGCCGGCTCGGCGTTCGCGACGGCCGATCCGGCGAGCTACGACTGGCCTGCCCTGCTTGCCGGCGCCGACTGCCTGCACCTGTCCGGCGTCACGCCGGCGCTGGGTCGGGCCTGTGCCGACACTGTCATCGCCGCGGCGCGCGCCGCGCGCGCGGCCGGCCTCCATGTGGTCTTCGACGGCAACTTCCGCGCCACGCTCTGGCGCGCCTGGGACGGCGACCCTGGGGAAATCCTCGGTGCGCTGCTGGCCTGCGCCGACACCGTGTTCGCCGATCATCGCGACATCGGCATCGTGCTGCGGCGCGATTTCACGGCGGTGCCCGCCGCGCAGCGCGAACGCGTCGCGGCCGATGCCGCTTTCGCCGCGTTCCCGCAGATCCAGCGCCTCGTCAGCACGCACCGCGAACAGCACAGCGTCGACTGCCACGACCTGTCGGCACAGTGCTACCGCCGCGAACACGACTGGCAAGTCCCTGCGCAACGCCTCGACGGCATCGTCGACCGCATCGGCGGCGGCGACGCCTTCGCGGCCGGCGTGCTGCACGGTCTGTTCAGCGGGCTCGACGAGGAACGGAGCCTGCGCTTCGGTCTCGCCGCAGCTTGCCTGAAGCACTCGGTTCCGGGCGACGTCCTCGCCGTCGGTGTCGAGCGTGTCGAGCAGGCGATGGGAGCGGCACGATTCGATGTGAAGCGATAGCGGCAGGATGGTGGAGCCGTTGCACCTCGAGCCTTCTCCCTCGCGGAGAGGGTTTTCCGGCTGCGTTTTTCCGATTCCCGATCCGCCAAAGTAAATCCCGCTTCATTTGCACGCCGCCGCATACGCGTGGACCATAGCGGTCCCGCTGCCGTCCCTGCCGCAATGCCCCGTGCGCTGACCATCGAAGACGACACCGTGACTGCCGGCGAGATCGTCGCCGAGCTGACGCGTCGCGGCCTCGCCGTGGATTGGGCCGCGAACGGCCGCGACGGCTACGAGCGCGCGCGCGATGGCGGCTACGACGTGATCACGCTCGATCGTATGCTGCCCGGTCTGGACGGCCTGTCGCTGGTGACGCGTCTGCGCGAGAGCGGCGTGAAGACGCCGGTGCTCATGATCAGCGCGCTGTCGGACGTCGACGAGCGCGTGCGCGGCCTGCGCGCCGGCGGCGACGACTATCTGACCAAACCGTTCAGTCCGGACGAGATGGCCGCACGGGTCGAAGTGCTGCTGCGGCGTCACGGCGGTTCCGCGCCCGAGACCACGCTGCGCGTCGCCGATCTTGAACTCGATCTCATCACGCGCGTCGCGCGCCGCGCCGGCGTCGAACTCGAGCTGCTGCCTACCGAATTCCGCCTGCTCGAATTCCTCGTGCGCCAGTCGGGCCAGGTCCTGACGCGCACGATGATCTTCGAAGCGGTCTGGGGTTATCACTTCGACCCCGGCACCAACGTCATCGAAGTCCATATCGGCCGCCTGCGCCGCAAGATCGATATGCCGGGTACGCCGGCGCTGATCCGCACGGTGCGCGGCACGGGGTATCTGCTTGAAGCTGACTGATCTCTGGCGCACCGGCACCTCGCGCCTGCTGCTGGTCTACGGCGGCCTGTTCGCGCTCTGGTGCGTCGCGCTGATCGGCGTGATCCAGTGGAACACGCGCCGGTACCTGTCCAATGTCGTGGACCTGAAGATCGATCACATCGCCGAGTATTTTCACGACATCGACCGCTCGCGCCTGCCCGAAGCGCTCGCGGTGACCGAATCGCTGGATCTGCGCGACGTGATCTCGCACGGCCTGTTCGACCGCGACGGCAAGCTGATCTCAGGCAACCTCGCCCGCATTCCCGAAGGCATGCCGCTCGACGGCAAGGTGCATGCGCTCGAACACGGTGTGCAGCGCGTCGAGGGCCATCACCCCGTGCGTGCCCGCGGCATCGCGGTGCGGCTGCGCAGCGGCGAACTGCTCGTGTTCGTGCGCGACACCAGCGTGATCGAGGCGGTCGGCGCCATCATCGAGCGAGCGCTGCTCTGGGGCCTGCCGCTCATCGTGATTCCGGGCTTCATCGGCGCGCTGCTGCTGAGCCGCCAGCCGCTGCGCCGCATACGCGCGATGGAAACCGCGGTGCAGCCGATCATGCGCGGCGACCTGCGCCGGCGGCTGCCGCTGTCCGCGCGACGCGACGAGCTCGACCTGCTCGCCGGCATCGTCAACAGCATGCTCGACGAGATCGAGCGCCTCATGGGCGAAGTCAAAGGCGTCTGCGACAACATCGCCCACGATCTGCGCACGCCGCTGACACGGCTGCGCGCGCAACTGCACCGACTGCAGCGCGAGACCGACACGAACGATCCGCGCGGCGCGCTGATCGAGGCGACCATCGCCGACGCCGACGCGCTGCTCGATCGTTTCCGCGCGCTGTTGCGCATCTCCGAACTCGAGGACCTGCACCGCCGTGCCGGCTTCGGCGAGATCGACCTCGACGCCACGCTCAAGCACGTCGGCGAGATCTACGCGCCGCTCGCCGAAGACAAGCAGATCGCCTTCACCCTGGACACGCCGGGCGGCGCGCCGCCGCTGCGCGGCGATCCCCACCTCGTGTTCGAAGCGCTGTCCAATCTCGTCGACAACGCGATCAAGTTCACGCCGCGCCACGGCCACGTGCGCGTGCGCGCGACGCTCGAACCGCAGGGGCCGCGCATCGACGTGATCGACGACGGCCCCGGCATCCGAGCCGGCGACCGCGGCGCGGTCGTGCAGCGCTTCTATCGCGGGGCCGGCGGCCAGGGCGAAGCCGGCCAGGGTCTCGGCCTCGCCATCGTCGCGGCGATCGCCCGGCTGCACAGCTTCCGCCTCGAGATCGCCGACGGCAGCGGCGGCGGCGCCCGCGTTTCGCTGCTGTGCTGGGCGGGCACGCCCGAAGCCATCGCCTGAACGCGCGCGCCGGCCCAGCGGGATACGCCGGCGTCCCGATCCTCCGCTC
>CAMLSI010000357.1 GCA_946482585.1 uncultured Lysobacteraceae bacterium | reverse complement strand
CGCGCTCGCGATCGTCGGCACCGTGCTGGGTCTTTCGCTGCTCGGCCTGCGCTGGGGCCAGCTGCAATGGATGGCGGCGGCGCTCGCCGTCGGCCTCGGCTTCGGCCTGCAGGAAATCTTCGCGAACTTCGTCTCGGGCCTGATCGTGCTGTTCGAACGCCCGATCCGCGTCGGCGACATCATCACGATTCGCGGCGTGGAAGGAACCGTCACACGCATCCGCACGCGCGCGACGACGATCGTCGACTGGGACAACAAGGAAGTCGTGATACCGAACAAGACCTTCATCACCGATCAGCTCACGAACTGGACGCTGACGGATACGACCACGCGCGTCGTGATCAAGATCGGCGTCGCCTACGCGAACGATCCCGACCAGGTGCGCGCCCTGCTGCTCGAACTCGCGCGCGCGCATCCGAAGGTGCTCAAGGAGCCGGGCCCGAACTGCTGGTGCGTCGCGCTCGCGACGAGTTCGCTCGATTTCGAGCTGCGCGTGTTCGTGGGCACGACTCTGGAGCGCAGCGTCGTGCGCAACGATCTGCACAGCGCGATCCTGCGCGAGTTCCGCGCGCGGGGCATCGCGATCTCGGTGACGCCGCAGATGGAGGTGACCCTGCGCCAGCCGGTGCCGCCCGCCGATGCGGCTCTCCTTGCGGAAGGCGACGCGGCGCCCGCGCCGCGTCGCGGCGAAAGTTAGCGGCCTAAGAGGCGCCCAGCGCTCCGGCGATCATCGTCTCGAACCGGGACTGATCGACGTCCAGCACGATGCGCGCATTCGCGGGCCTGCCGCTGCGACCGTCCCAGTCGACGACGGTCGCGCCGCGCGTGAGGCTGCCGCCGAGTTCGATCGCGACGTGGCGATGTTCGGCGCGCAGCACGCAGTCCGGATCGAGCACGACGGCCATCGCGAGCGCGTCGGCCAGCACGATGCCGGGACGTCCGCGCTCACGCATGAAGACGCGGATCTTGTACGAGATCGCGTCATAGAGCCGCGCCCGCGCGTCGCCCGCGGCGAGCCAGCGTTCGAAGCGATCGAGCGGAATGCCGTGACGCATCGTCGCTTCCCAGTCGACGAGTTCGAACTGCGGCCAGTTCGAGAACACGATGTGCGCCGCCTCCGGATCGAAGCCGATGTTGAATTCAGCCGGCACCGAAGTATTGCCGCGGCCCGTCACCGCACCGCCCATGACGACGAGGCGGGCGACGCGCTGCGGCAGGGTCGGATCGAGCCGCAGCGCGAGCGCGAGGTTCGTGAGCGGTCCGAGCGCGACGAGGGTCAGGTTGCCGGGGTTCTCCCGCGTGAGGCGGATCAGCGCCAGCGCCGCATGCTCGGCTTCGGCGCGGCGTTGCGGCAGCGGCAGACCGGCGTCGCCGAATCCGTCGACGCCATGCACGAACGCGGCATCGGCCGCAGGCAGTACGAGCGGTTCGGCGCAACCGGCGAACACCGGCGTGTCGGCCGCGACGAGTTCGGTCAGACGCAGCGCATTGACGACGGTATGGCCCAGTCCCACGTTGCCGGCCGCGATCGTCAGCGCAGCGACGTCGGCCTGCGCATAGGCCATCAGCAGCGCAAGCGCGTCGTCGACACCGGGATCGGTGTCGATCAGCAGAACCTGTTTCATGAGTGTCCTCGTATGCCGTCACGATGATGCGGCCGCTCGGGGCGCGGCCGGATCGGCCAGCATACGCGATACGGCGGCGCGCGCGACCGGCGCCGCCGCGCTACGCGCTCACTCGAACGTGTCGGAGAACAGCAGCGCGCTGTCCCATTCGACGTGGTCGAAATGGCAGTAGCTGTAGCCTGGCGTTGCCGCGGTCGTCTGGCGATGAATCAGCGAAACCCAGGCCGCGCCGCTGCCGGGCGGCGCGTTGCGGGTGATCTGCAGGGTTTCGAAACCGGCGTTGTTGGTCGTATTGACGGCCGTCGCCGTGAGCAGCAGGCCTGCCGAAGTATTGCAGTCGACCTGATTCAGCACCTCGATGCGCAATTCGCAGGAGGCATTGGGTTTGAGCTGCGAGGAGACCGCCGCACGCAGGGTGAACGGACCCGGCGCGAGCTTCACGCACTGACCCCAGAAATCCTCGCGCGCACCGCTGCGGAAATTGCGTACGCGACCGCTGCCGGCGGTCGGCGAGCCGACGGCCGCATCCCAGACGAGTTCGCCGCCCGTGCCGCTGTCGAGATACCAGCGCCAGTTCGTCGGCGCGGGCGCGGTGACCGGGTCGGTGTCGAATTCCGGATTGCGCAGGGTCGCGAGCGGCGGAGGCAAGGGCTCCATCCAGGCGGCGGCGAGCAGGAGACTGGCAAGGGCTTGCATGGGCGACTCCCCGGATGAGGCGGTCGCACTATACCCCGACCTCCGCGCCCGGACCGTGCACGGTCGTCGCAGCGGGGGAACCGCACGTCGGCTCAGGCGCCGGCGTAGCGAGCTGAAGCACCGATCCAGCGCGCGACGATGCGGTCGGCCAGCTCGGGATGGCCGGCCAGCAGCGCCTCGCCGACGCGCTGCACGCTCGGCAGCAGCGCGGCGTCGCGCTGGATGTCGGCGATCCGGAATTCGAGGCGGCCGGTCTGGCGCGTGCCGAGCATCTCGCCGGGCCCGCGCAGCTCCAGGTCCTTTTCGGCGATGCGGAAGCCGTCGCCGGTCTCGCGCATGACGTTGAGCCGCGCCTTGGCGAGCTGCGACAGCGGCGGCTGGTACAGCAGCACGCAGCTCGAGGCGATGCTGCCGCGGCCGACCCGGCCGCGCAGCTGGTGCAGCTGAGCCAGTCCCAGCCGCTCGGCATTCTCGATGACCATGAGGCTCGCGTTCGGCACGTCGACGCCGACTTCGATCACGGTGGTCGCGACGAGCACGGCGATCTCGCCGGCCTTGAACGCATCCATGATCGCGCTCTTTTCCCTGGGCTTGAGGCGTCCGTGCACGAGGCCGACGGTGAGCCCGGGCAGTGCTGCGCTGAGTTCGACATGCGTGACTTCGGCCGCCTGCGCTTCCAGCAGTTCGGTCTCCTCGATCAAGGTGCAGACCCAGTAGACCTGGCGGCCGTCCACGCAGGCCGCACGGATGCGCGCGATGATTTCCGCGCGACGCGCATTCGCGACGACGACGGTCGTGACCGGCGTGCGTCCCGGGGGCAGTTCGTCGATGACCGAGACATCGAGATCGGCATAGGCCGTCATCGCGAGCGTGCGCGGGATCGGCGTCGCGGTCAGCACGAGCTGATGCGGAATGCGTTCACCCTCGCGCCCCTTGTCGCGCAACGCGAGGCGCTGATGCACGCCGAAACGGTGCTGCTCGTCGATGATGGCGAGGCCGAGCTGGCGGAACTCCACGCCTTCCTGCATCAGCGCATGCGTGCCGACGACGACGCCGGCACCTTCCGCGACGGCCGCCAAAGCGGCCTTGCGCGCGCGTCCCTGCACCTTGCCCGCGAGCCAGATCACATCGATGCCGAGCGGCTCCAGCCAGCCGCGCAAGGTGCGCAGATGCTGCTCGGCGAGGAGCTCCGTCGGCGCCATCAGCGCGGCCTGGTGGCCCGCTTCGACGGCGGTCAGCGCCGCGAGCGCCGCCACCACGGTCTTGCCCGAACCGACATCGCCCTGCACGAGCCGCAGCATCGGTTCGCTCGCATGCAGGTCGGCCGCGATCTCGGCGCCGACCCGGCGTTGCGCGTTGGTCAGCGCGTACGGCAATGCGCGCAACAGTTGCTCGCGCAGCGCGCCGCTGCCTTCGAGCACGGGGGCGCGCTGCCTGCGCACCGCATTGCGCAGTTGCTTCAGGCTCAGGTGATGACTCAACAATTCCTCGAACGCGAGCCGTTGCTGCGCCGGATGCACGCCGAGCAGCAGTTGCGACACGTCGGCGTCGGGCGGCGGGCGATGCACGAACAGCAGTGCCTTGCGCAACGAGGCGAGCCGCAACCCGGCGCGCAGCGGCAACGGCACGAGTTCGAGCTGTTCGTCATCGGGCAGTCGCGCGAGCGCCAGCTGGATCAGGTTGCCGATGCGTTTCTGGCCCAGCCCTTCGGTCGTCGGATAGACCGGCGTCAGGGTTTCCTCGACGGCCGTGGGCTCGTCGGCGGCGATGCGCTGGTATTGCGGATGCACCATTTCGAGGCCGTGCTGGCCGCGGCGTACCTCGCCGTAGCAGCGCAGCCGCGCCCCGTGCTTGAGCTGGTCGAGCTGCGCGCCGTGGAAATGGAAAAACCGCAGCACCAGCGTGTCCTGCGAACCGTCGCTGATCGCGACGCGCAGTTGCGGCCGTCCGCGAAAGGTGCGCTGCACTGCGTCGATGACGCCCTCGACCTGGGCTGGTTCGCCGATGCGCAGATCCGCGATCGGCACGAGACGCGTGCGATCCTCGTAGCGCAGCGGCAGATGAAACCAGAGATCCTGCAGCACGGCCATGCCGAGCCGGGCCAGACTGTCGCGCAGCGCCGGGCCCACGCCGGGCAGCGTGGTCAGCGGCTGCAGGCCTGCATCCGGCGACATCGCGTGAGTCCTGGAGTCGGGAGCGTCCGGCACGGTCGCTACGGCATCGTCATCGGCGCGAGTCCGCGGAGCCGGACGCCTCGACGCCCGCTGCGGCGATGCATCCCGCGTACGTGGCGAACGCCGCGCCGTCTCAGCCGCGTACGAGCACGAGGTCGACCTCGACCTGCGCGCCGCGCGGCAGCGAGGCGACGCCGATCGTCGAACGCGCCGGGTACGGCTGCTGGAAGTATTCGGCCATGACCGCGTTGACCGCGGCGAAGTTGGACAGGTCGGTCAGATAGATGCCGACGCGCGCGACGTCGGCGAAGCTCGCGCCGGCCGCCTCGATCACGGCACGCAGGTTGTCGAATACGCGGCGCGCCTGAGCGTCGATGTCGCCGGCGATCAGTTCGCCGGTCGTCGGGTCGAGCGGAATCTGACCCGAGGTGTAGAGGGTATTGCCGACCTGCACGGCCTGGGAATAAGGGCCGATGGCCTTCGGCGCGTGGTCGCTGGCGATGACGGTGCGGGACATGGCTCATCCTTAGCAGTTGGGCGAGGCCGCGATTCTAGCGACGCGCCCCGGCAGCGGCTAATGACGCGGCATCGTCGCGATGCGACGTCGCTTCAGACCGGATGCCGGTAGACGCCGTGCACGACGCCGAGCCGGCGCACGCGGCGCATGACGTCGGCGAGATGCTTGCGGTTGCGCACTTCGATCGTGAACACGATGATCGCCGACATCACGCCGCGATCCTGGTACTCGACGTTCTCGATGTTCGAATTGCTTTCGGCGATCGCTGCAGCGACCGAGGCGAGCACGCCGGGCTTGTTCTGGATGTCGACGCGCAGCTCGCACTTGTAGTCGCCGCTGACGTCGCGATCCCACTCCATCGCGATGCAGCGCTCCGGCGACTTGCGGAACTCGGGTACGTTCGGGCATTCGAGCCGGTGCACGACGACGCCTTTGCCGGCCGACATGAAGCCCATGATCTCGTCGCCGGGCAGCGGATGACAGCAATTGGCGAACGTGAGCACGCCGCGTTCGGCGCCGGTGATGCGGATGCTCTCGGCCGTGCGCGACACGCGCAGCCGCGTCTTGCCGCCCTTGAGGCGCAGCAGCTGCGTCGCGACGTGTTCGGCG
>CAMLSI010000356.1 GCA_946482585.1 uncultured Lysobacteraceae bacterium | reverse complement strand
TGCTTCGCGCTGGAACAGTTCGGCTCGGGCCTGAACTCCATGCAGCTCCTCAAGCACATCGACGCGGACTACCTCAAGCTCGACCGCAGCTTCATGGCCGAGCTGCCCAAGCACAAGGAAAATCAGGAGAAGCTCAAGGAGCTCTGCGACCAGGCACATCACGCTGGCAAGCTGACCGTGGCCGAATTCGTCGAAGACGCTGCGAGCATGTCGATCCTGTTCAGCTGCGGCGTCAACTTCGTGCAGGGCAATTTCCTGCAGGAGCCCGAAAAGGTCATGGCGTACGACATCGCGTGACCTGCATCGCGGGAGCGGCTTAGCCGGCCTCCGAGTACGCGCAAACGAACAACGGCCCTTTCGGGCCGTTGTTCGTTTGCGCGATCCACAGGCGCCCGGATCAGAGCTGCTGCAGCGCGGCGATGCGTTCCTCGATCGGCGGGTGGCTCGCGAACAGCTTGCCGAACGGTCCGGCGATGCCGAAGGCGGCGACCTCCTTCGGCAATGTGTTGTCGCCATGGCCGGCCGAGAGACGCTGCAACGCCGAGATCATCGCTCCTTTGCCTTCCAGGCGCGCCGAACCCGCGTCGGCGCGGAACTCGCGCCAGCGCGAGAACCACATGACGATCATCGAGGCGAATACGCCGAGCACGAGCTGCGCGACCATGACAGTCACGAAATAACCGACGCCGCCTCCGCCCTCGCGGTCGCCGCGCAGGAACGAATCGACGATCGAGCCGACGATGCGCGCGAGGAAAATCACGAACGTATTGAGCACGCCCTGGATCAGCCCCATCGTCACCATGTCGCCGTTCGCGACGTGACTGATCTCGTGCGCGAGCACGGCCTCAATCTGACGCCGCTCCATGTTCTGCAACAGGCCCAAGCTGACCGCGACCAGCGCCTTGTCGCGGCTCATGCCGGTCGCGAACGCATTCATTTCGGGACCGCCGTAGATGGCGACCTCGGGCATGCCGATGCCGGCGGCCTCGGCCTGACGCTTGACCGTGCTATACAGCCATTGTTCGACTTCGTTGCGCGGCTGCTCGATGACGTGGGCGCCGGTGCCGCGCTTGGCCATCCATTTGGACAGCGCGAGCGAAATGAACGAACCGCCCATGCCGATGACGGCAGCCATCACGAGCAGCGAAGTCAGGTTGCGCGTGCTGCCGGCATCGAGGCCGAACAGCTTGATGACGATGGTCAGCAGGAACAGGATGGCCAGATTTGTGGCCAGGAACAGTACGATGCGCATGGCGATACATTCACTCTGCGGAAACGACGATCCGACTGCAGACCTAGTTAGGTCCGGCGCAGCCAAGTTCAAGCAGGACGCGTTCCGACCGGCTCGTTCCGGCCGGCTTCGCCCGGCAGGCATCGGACGCTAGGACCCGGCGCGTCGTTTTCCGATGAACGTCTCTCGTCTGCCTTATCGCGGCCGGTTCGCGCCGTCGCCGACTGGTGCCTTGCATTTCGGCTCGCTCGTGGCCGCGCTCGGCAGCTGGCTGCGCGCACGCCAGTGCGGCGGCTGTTGGATCGTCCGCATCGAAGACCTCGATCCGCCGCGCGAAGTCGCCGGCGCTGCGCTGCAGCAGATCGCGACGCTCGCCGCATTCGGTCTGGTGTCCGATGAGCCGATCCTGTGGCAGCACGATCGCCACGACGCCTACGCGGCCGCCCTGCAGCGACTCGTCGAACAAGATCGGGCCTTTGCCTGCTGGTGCAGCCGCGGCGACCTGCTGCGCAACAACGGGTTGCATCGTGGTCTCTGCGTCGCGGCGCCCGCTCCCCGGCGCCGACCGGCCTGGCGCCTGCGTGTACCTGACGAAACCGTCGGGTTCGACGACCTGCTGCTCGGTCGCTACGAACAGCGACTCGCAGCAGAGGTCGGCGACTTTGTGATTCGCCGCGTCGAGGGGTATTACGCCTATCAGCTCGCCGTCGTCGTCGACGACGCGGCGCAGGGCATCACCGAAGTCGTGCGCGGCGCCGACCTCCTCGATTCGACGCCGCGCCAGATCCTGCTGCAACGCTGCCTCGGCTTTCGAACGCCGCAGTATCTGCACCTGCCGCTCGCGCTCGACGCCGACGGCCGCAAGCTCAGCAAGCAGGACAGCGCGTTGCCGGTGCAGAGCGACGATCCGTTGCCGGCGCTGCGTCGCGCGCTTGCGTTCCTCGGATTGCCGGCGGCGCGATGGAACGACATCGGCGCGGTGGAACCCCTGCTCGACGCTGCGATAGCCGCATTCGACGTCCGGGCCATTCCGCGCACCGGGAGCATTGTGCATATGCGTCATGGCTTGTCGTAACGCTTGTGTAGAATCCCGCGAAGTCCGCGTCACGCGGCTTTCTCGCGTTGCGACGGATCACGACGACTAACTGGGAGTGGAGCATGACCTCACGCGTAGCCTTGGTGACGGGTGGAACGGGCGGTATCGGCACAGCGATCGTGCGCAAGTTGGCAGGGATGGGACACAAGGTCGCAACGAACTATCGTGACAAGGCGCGCGCAACCGCGTGGCAGGAAGCGCTCAAGCGCGACGGCATCGACGTGGCGCTCGCCGCCGGCGACGTCAGCGACCCGGCCACGGCCGAGGCGATGGTGCGCGAGGTGGTCGACCAGATCGGCCCGGTCGACATTCTCGTCAACAACGCCGGCATCACGCGCGACGGCACGTTCCACAAGATGTCGGCGATGCAGTGGCAGGAAGTCATCAATACCAATCTGAACTCCTGCTTCAACGTGACGCGGCCGGTCATCGACGGCATGCGCGAGCGCAAGTGGGGCCGCATCATCCAGATCAGTTCCATCAACGGGCAGAAAGGCCAGTACGGCCAGGCCAACTACGCCGCCTCGAAGGCCGGCATGCACGGCTTCACGATCTCGCTCGCGCAGGAGAACGCGAAGTTCGGCATCACGGTCAACACGGTATCGCCGGGCTACGTCGCGACCGAAATGGTCATGGCCGTACCCGAGGAAGTCCGCGCGAAGATCGCCGCGCAGATCCCGGTGGGCCGCCTGGGGAATCCGGACGAGATCGCCTACGCGGTCGCCTTCTTCATTCCCGACGATGCCGCCTGGGTCACGGGCGCGAACCTGTCGATCAACGGCGGCCATTACATGGGCTGGTAGGCGTTTCCCGACCGCGTCGGAACGGGGTCCGCAACCCCGCTCCGGCGTCGGCGCGGCGCGCCTAGGCCAAAGGTAATGCTGCGCAGCAAACCGGCTGGTGCGTCGCCGCAAGCCGTGCTAGCTTCGCTGCATGGCACAAGTCCGAGTCATCAAGAAGTACCCGAATCGTCGGCTCTACGACACCGAGATTTCGAGCTATATCACGCTGGAGGAAGTGCGCCAGCTCGTGGTCGACGGCGAGGAGTTCGAAGTACGCGACGCGAAGACCGGTGAAGAACTGACGCGCTCGGTTCTGCTACAGATCATTGCCGAGCACGAAGAACGCGGCCAGCCGATGTTCACGACCCAGCTGCTGTCGCAGGTGATCCGCTTCTACGGCGACTCCCTACAGGGCTTCATGGGCGGCTATCTCGAACGCAGCCTGCAGGTGTTTCTCGATCAGCAGCAGCAGTTCCGCAGCCAGCTCAACACGATGATGGGCCAGACGCCCTGGTCGATGCTCAACGACCTGACCGAGCGCAACATGGACATGTGGAAATCCCTGCAACAGGGTTTCCTCAACGCCGCGACGAGCTCGATGAAGGTCGGCACCGGCAACAAGGACAAGGACAAGTCCTGACCTGTCGGCGCGGCGCTCGCCGCGCCCGTCCAACGACGCGCACGGGCGCCGCTGTTGCGGCGCAATAGCTGCGCGCATGCAGCATTTCGGGGGGAAGCATGAAGCAGCGTATCGCGTTGGTCAGCGGCGGCATCGGCGGCCTGGGCACCGAGATCTGTCGCCACCTCGCCGCTTCGGGACATCGCGTCATCGCCGCCGATCTCGGCGCGCGCACCGACCGCATCGTTGCGTTCCGCAACGAGGTCGCCGACTTCGCCGACGCCATCACTTTCGAGCCGCTCGACATCGGCGATTTCGACACCTGTGCGAGCGTGATCCGACGCATCGAGGCGGAACACGGCAGTGTCGATGTACTCGTCAATGCCGCCGGCATCACGCGCGACACGACACTGCGCAAGATGAGCCAGGAGCAGTGGCACAGCGTCCTGACCGTCAATCTCGACGGCGTGTTCAATCTGTGCCGGAATGTCATCGAAGGTATGTGCACGCGCGGTTACGGCCGCATCGTCAACATCTCGTCGGTGAACGGCCAGACCGGCCAGTTCGGCCAGACCAACTACGCGGCGGCGAAGGCCGGCATGCACGGCTTCACGATGGCGCTCGCGCGCGAGGTCGCGCGCAAGGGCGTGACGGTCAACAGCGTGTCGCCGGGATACTGCGAAACCGCGATGGTCATGCAGATCGCGCCCGAAATCCGCGAACAGATCATCGCCGACGTTCCGGTAGGCCGACTCGGCAAACCCTCGGAGATCGCCCGCGTCGTCGCCTTCCTCGTCGCCGAAGATTCGGGTTTCATCACCGGCGCGAACATTCCGGTCAACGGCGGCTATTTCATGGATTTCTGAGGTGCGAGTCGGCCCGCGGCGTCGTTGCGACGCCGCCGTGGACCGGCAGAATCGCGCCCTACCAGATCAGGTCGGCCGGCACGTCGTCTTCGACGGGCACGTTCGGATCGACCAGCAGCACCAGGGCCTCGTCCCAGAGCGCCTTGACCTCCCGGGCCACGTCCACGCTCACGAGCAGGTAGCGGCCGTTCTGCTGCACGACCGCGATTTCACCGCGATTGACCGCGGCCAGTTGGTCCTGGGTGCAGTAGACCCGGCGTATCTTGCCGCCGTGTTCGAAATGACGCGCGTGTTCGGCATCGGCGGCGTTGAGCGCCTTGCCGCTCAGCAGCCGCGCGATCTTCTCCTTGCGCTCGCGCTTCTCGCGCGCCTTCTGTTCGGCCTCGCGCTGGGCGCGTTCGCGATCCTCGCGCTCGCTGCGTGCGCGCAGCGCATAGGCCTGCGCAAGATCCGGCTCGCCGCCCGCCGGTTTTTGCGGCCTTGCCGCGGGCCCGCCCGGCTGAGGGCCGCGCGCCGGCGGCTTGCCCTGGATCGGACGCGCGCCGGGACGCGCTTCGGAACGGTTCGCCGGCTTGCCGCCCGCGGGACGCGGTTCTGGCTTCGCTTCGGACTTCAGTTTCTGTACCAGTCCACTTTTCAACAACTGGTCACGCAGGGAATCGGCCATGGTAGATCTTCAGTACGACGGGCAATGGCGGAAACGGAAAACGATCAGTAGTGCGGCGGCGGCGGTTCGGTCGCCGGGTCGTGGCTCAGGCTCGATCGCACGACACCGAGCTCGCTGCGCAGGCGGCGGAACTCCTCGCGCATGTCGCCGATCGCGCGGTCGTGCTCGGCCACGGTGCGATTGAGCACGGCCACGGTATCTTCGAGGAACGCGAAGCGCACTTCGAGCTCGGTCAGGCGCTCTTCGAGCGTTGTGGGAATCGACATGTCAGACCAGCTTCTCGATCAGGTGACGGCCGTGGCGCGATCCTACCAGCCCTTGCGTCTCACGTTCCGCGAGGCGCCGGTCGGCCTCCGCCATTTCGGCC
>CAMLSI010000355.1 GCA_946482585.1 uncultured Lysobacteraceae bacterium | reverse complement strand
GCGGTCGGGTACATCGTGTGGGACCGCCGCAAGGGCGCGCGCCGCATCGCTGCTGCAGCAGGGCATCGCTGCAGGGCGGTCCGGGGACTGGATCGGCGCGGCGCACGCGCTGCGTGCCGCGTGGCGTGCCGATCCGGGCCAGCCGCTCGCGGCGCAAGGCTTGCTCGAATGCGCCGCCCAGCTCGTCGCAGCCGGCCGCCAGGCGCCGCAGCGGGAGGCCGGTCCGGGCGCCGAGGGCGCGATTTCCGTCGTAGTCTGCAGCATCGAGCCGGCGCGCCTCGCCCGGCTGCGCGCCGACCTCGAGCGCGAACTCGCCCGCGAGGACTGGGAGCTCGTCCACGTCGATGATGCGCGTTCGCTCAACGACGGCTACGGACGCGGGCTCGCACGGGCGCGCGGCGAACTCGTCGTGCTGTGCCACGACGACATCGGCATCCTGAGCCGCCGCTTCGCCGCACGCCTGCGCGAACGGCTCGCGACGCACGACCTCATCGGCGTCGCCGGCAGCGAACGGCTAACGGGGCCGACCTGGTTCTGGTCGGGACCGCCGCATACGGCCTCCTGGGTCTGCCAGCCGCAGGGAACGGGCTGGCTGCTCGGCCTGCTCGGCACGCGCGGTCCCGTCATCGACGCCGCGCAGGCGCTCGACGGCTTGTTTCTCGCGGGGCGGCGCGGCGCGCTGCTCCGGCTCGGCTTCGACACGCAGGCCTTCGACGGCTTTCATTTCTACGATCTCGACCTGACCTGGCGCGCGCACCGCGCCGGGCTGCGCTGCGCGGTCGCGCTGGATCTCCTGCTCTGGCACGCGTCCGGCGGCGATTTCGCCGCCAGCTGGCAGCACTACGCGCAGCGGTTCCTGCAGAAATTTCCGGAGCTCGTGCCGACGTCGCCGCCGGCCGCATTCCGGCCGGGCACGCTGTTCTGCGCCGATGCGGGGTGCGTCGAGCCGATCTACGACTGGATCGCGCACTGGCTCGGCACCGAAACGCCGCAGTGAACCGCCGGATGCTGGCCGTGGGGCGGCCCGATCGACGATAATCGAGGACTTTTCCGCCTCCGGAACGCGCGTCCATGCAGTACGTCTACACCATGATCGGGGTCAGCAAGATCGTGCCCCCGAAACGCGAGATCATCAAAGACATCTCGCTGTCGTTTTTTCCCGGCGCCAAGATCGGCCTGCTCGGCCTCAACGGTTCGGGCAAGTCCACGGTTCTGCGCATCATGGCCGGCGTCGACAAGGACTTCGTCGGCGAGGCGAGGCCGCAGCCCGACCTCAAGGTCGGCTACCTGCCGCAGGAACCCGAGCTCGACCCGAACAAGACCGTGCGCGAATGTGTCGAGGAAGGCGTGTCGGAAATCCTGCACGCACAGCAGCGTCTCGACGAGGTCTATGCCGCCTACGGCGAGGAAGGTGCGGATTTCGACAAGCTCGCCGCCGAACAGCAGCGACTGGAGAATATCCTCGCCGCGAACGACGCACACACGCTCGAACGCCAGCTCGAAATCGCCGCCGACGCGCTGCGCCTGGCCGAGTGGGACGCAAAGATCGGCAACCTGTCGGGCGGCGAAAAGCGCCGCGTCGCGCTGTGCCGCCTGCTGCTCTCCAAGCCCGACATGCTGCTGCTCGACGAACCGACCAACCATCTCGACGCCGAATCGGTCGAGTGGCTCGAACAGTTCCTCGCGGACTTCCCCGGCACCGTCGTCGCGGTCACGCACGATCGCTACTTCCTCGACAATGCGGCCGAGTGGATTCTTGAACTCGATCGCGGCCGCGGCATTCCGTGGAAGGGCAACTACACGTCCTGGCTCGAGCAGAAGGACGAGCGCCTGAAGCAGGAAGCGCAGCAGGAAAAATCGCGCCAGAAGGCTATCCAGCGCGAACTCGAATGGGTGCGCCAGAACGCGAAGGGCCGCCAGTCCAAGGGCAAGGCCCGCCTGAACCGTTTCGAGGAACTGAACTCGGTCGAGTACCAGGCGCGCAACGAAACCAACGAAATCTACATTCCGCCGGGCGAGCGCCTCGGCGACATGGTCATCGAGTTCAAGGGCGTCTCCAAGGCGTTCGGCGATCGTCTGCTCATCGACGACCTGTCGTTCCGCGTGCCGCCGGGCGCGATCGTCGGCATCATCGGTCCCAACGGCGCCGGCAAGTCGACCTTCTTCAAGCTGCTGACCGGCGTCGAGAAGGCCGACAAGGGCGAGATCGCCATGGGCCAGACGGTGCAGCTCGCCTACGTCGACCAGTCGCGCGAGAAGCTCGACGGCGGCAACACGGTGTGGCAGGAAGTCTCGGGCGGTTCCGACATGATCACGGTCGGCAAGTACCAGACGCCGTCGCGCGCCTACATCGGCCGTTTCAACTTCAAGGGCCAGGACCAGCAGAAGATCGTCGGCTCGCTGTCGGGCGGCGAACGCGGCCGCCTGCATCTGGCCAAGACCCTGATGCAGGGCGGCAACGTGCTGCTGCTCGACGAACCGTCGAACGACCTCGACGTCGAAACGCTGCGCGCGCTCGAGGAAGCGCTGCTCGAATTCCCGGGCTGTGCGATGGTCATTTCGCACGATCGCTGGTTCCTCGATCGCATCGCGACCCACATCCTCGCGTTCGAAGGCGATTCGCACGTCGAATTCTTCACGGGCAACTATCGCGAGTACGAGGAAGACAAGAAGCGCCGCCTCGGCGACGAAGCGGCCAGGCCGCATCGCGTCCGCTACAAGAAACTCGCCTGAGTTCGTGACGGCATCCGGCAGCGGACGTTTCGTCCGCTGCCGCGCGAGACCGCCCGGCCCGGCAACGTAGGCCGCATGCCGAGCTGTGCCGGGCGCGCGTCAGCGCCCGCGGCGGCGTTTGTGCCAGAGCAGTTTCGGGACCAGTAGCCCAAACCGCATCCAGAGTCCGGCGAACACGAGCGCAACCAGCAGCGGATTGCGCGCGGCCGGATCGAAGCGCCGGAACCAGCGCCACATGCCGCGATGCTTGTGCCAGGCGACGAAGACTGGCCGATGACGACTCGATCCGCCCTTGCCGTGGATCACCGCAATCGAACCGGCGTAGCGGACCGCGTAACCGGCGTCGCGCAGCCGGCGGCACAGGTCCAGGTCTTCGCAATGCAGGAAATACGCTTCGTCGAAGCCGCCGACGGCGTCGAACGCGCTGCGCGGCAGGAACATGAGCGCGCCCGAAACCGCTTCCGCCGCCTGATCGCTGCGGCGCGCGCGCGCGTCGAGCGGAACGTCGACGCCCTCCGCCCAGCGGCGTCCCGCGGCAAAACGCGCAAGGCCGCTCAGCGTCATGACGCTGCGACGCAAGGTCGGATCGCGCCGGATCGACGCCGTCTCGTCGCTGCCGTCGGGATGCAGGATGCGCGCGCCGACCACGCCCAGACGAGTCACGGACGCCGCCTGTGCGTGCAGACGCCCTATCGTGTCGGGCTCGAGCAGGCAGTCCGGATTCAGGATCAGCAGATAGTCGCCGCGCGCGCGCGCCGCCGCGCGGTTGACGCCGGCGCCGAACCCGAGGTTTTTCCCGTTGTACACAATGCAGACGCGCGCGTCGCCGGCGAATGCCGCCGCAACGGCGGCAACGCTGCCGTCGCTGCTCGCGTTGTCGCTGATCAGAAGCTCGACCGGACTGTCGCCGGCGAGCGCGCGTCGTACGGCATCGACGAGGCCAGGACCGCTGTCGGCCGCAACGATGACGACGCTGGTCAGCGGCGGCACCTGCATGACGCCGGGATCAGACGCCGGCCAGCAGCTTGTCGCCGGCCTCGCGCGCGTGCTCCCAGAGACGCGGCCACGCGTCGTAGTCGTCGGCGAGGTTGCCGAGTTCCGCACGCAGCGCCTGCGCGCATGCGGCCGGATCGAATTCCTCGTTCCAGTCGCCGAGTCGCGGCGGCGCTTTCGCGATCAGCGCGCGGCCGTTCGCATCGATGATGCTGCGTACGTCGGCCTGCCAGTAGACCGGCGCGTCGGTCGCGGCCTCGAACTGCTGCTGCAGACGCTCGATCGCATCGGCGCGCACGTAGTTGAGGTATTCGCGCAGGTGCGTGACGCGCGCGGACTCGCTCGCGCCGGCGAGGTCGCGGAAGATGTCGGCGAGCAGACCGAGCCGCTGCGCGGCGTCGTTCGCGAAGAAATTGCCGAACTGGCGCTGGATGTAATCAGTCGCGAAATGATTGACGCGCGGCGTGCTCGCCTGCAGCGAGCGCGGCGAGCGCCGGCGCGACTGTTCCTGCAGATGGCCGACGGCGACCGGCAGTTCCAGCACGAGCGCATCGGGATGGCAGAAATGTGCCGCGGCCGAGAACAGCGCATCCTCGCCGCGACCGACCGCGTTGGTGCACGGCAGCAGCGCGCTGTTGTCGAACGCGAACGGCGTGAACCAGGAAATCGACGACAGGCGCGCGCGATTCGTGCCCTGCCAGATGAACTGCGCTTCGATGTTCGCGAGGTAGGCGTCGCGGCTCGTGCAGAGATCGGCGCGGCCCGCGGCATCGAGGTGATAGATCCACGCGGCGCTTTCCGAGCGCGCGCTGCCGTAGGTACCCTGCTGCGTCGCTAGCACGCGCGTGTCGCTGCTCAGGTGCGCGAGGCGCGCGAGATTGAGCCCGCGCAGGGATTCGCGATTGAGGCCGTATTCGCCGCGCGCGACGAGATCGCCGATACCGATGCCGCAGACATCCAGGTGCAAGTTGAACGGATCGTCGCCGAGCTCCTCGCCGGCCGCCAGCGCCTCTTCCATGTTGCGGAAGAAGCGCGCGAACGGGAGCTGCGTGGGATTCAGATCGAGCCCGCCCTGGGCGAGCTCGTGACGCCGCAGCGGCAGGCGCTGGTCATCATCGAACAGCACGAAGCGGCCGCCGGCCGACAGCAGCAGTGCGAGATTCCAGCTGCGGCCGCCGCCGAAGCGCGTCGCACCGGCCTGCGGCAGCAGCAGCCGCTGCAGCGCGACCTGGCTTTGCGGCGCGGCCTTGGCCAGGCGCTCGACGAGGCGCTGGCGCTCGGCGGGGCCGACGTAGGTCACCTTGCATCCGATCGTGCGCGCGAATTCGCGCAGCAGATCGCGATGGCGGTCGATGTTGGCGGCGAGCACCGAATCGTCGAGCACGACGTAATGGCGGCCCGCGCGGTGGCGGCGTTCGTAGTCGCTGACTGAGGCGAGCAGACGTTCGAGCTGCGCCGGACGGTCGCAGGCACGCACGAAGATCGCGCGCAGCGGCGCAGGCGCCATCGTTGCCGCGCCGGCGAGCCGCTCGGTGAAGCGCGCGTCTGAAATCAGCAGGTCGCGCTCGATGAGGCTCTGCAGCACGCGCGTGACCGCCTCGCGCTGGTGTTCCAGACCCGGAATCGTGCTCTGGATGCGCGCGACGTGCTCGTCGAGCGTGCGGAACTCGCGGCACTGGTCCAGCGCCTGCAGCACCTGGAACGTCATCACGTGCGCATCGCCGGTGCGCTTGACCTGGAACACGCATTCGCTGTTCGACAGCGAGGCGACGACGGCGTCCTCGGAGGCGAACAGCGGCGCGCTCGGGTCGGGCCGCACCGGCGCAGCCGGCGCCGGCGTCGCGTCGAAGGTGTATTGATACTGCAGGTTGTTGCTCATGAAACCGGGTGCCTTTGGCGAAGTCGGCGCGCGTC
>CAMLSI010000354.1 GCA_946482585.1 uncultured Lysobacteraceae bacterium | reverse complement strand
GCGAAATGCGGGCACGCCTATGCTCGGCGTCCCTGCCCTGCAACGCGACGCTCATGACTCGTATCCGCTCGTTCGGTATCTATGCTTCCGGTGCTTTCGCGCTGTCCGTGCTTCCGGCGCAGGCCGGCGTCCTCACCGATCCCGCCAGCGGCGCGACCTGCACGGATGGCCAGGATGTGCTGATCACACGCAGCGATTTCAGCATCGTGCTGGACGGAGTCTGCGGAACCGTCACGATCCGCGGATCGAACGGCTCGATCAACGTCGACGAAGTGAAGGGCATACGCGTCATCGGCAACGGCGTCACGGTGCTGAACGAAAAGACCGGCACGCTGGCCGTCGAAGGTTCGGGCAATACGCTGAACATGACGCAAGTCGGCGAAGCGGTCGTGTCCGGCGACGACAACAAGCTGCTCGGCACGGAATACGGCCGCGTGCATTTCCGCGGCAAGAACAACACGGTCAACACCAGCAACACGCCCCAACTCGTCGATGACGGCAGCCACAATCGCGTGAGGTGAGCGCGACAGCCGTCTCGCGATCTCGCATCACGGCGCCGCTCAATTCGCCGGATTGCCGCACCCCGGCGGAAACGGCGACAGCGCCATGGTGCAGGTGTTGCCGGTGCTGAACGACAGCAGCCCGGCCGTACCGACGCCGCCGGCGCGGAACTGGCACCATGCCGAAGGCTGCAGCGTCAGTCTCTATTTTCAAGTGGTATCGCTTGAGGGGGGATGGACCGGCGGATACGGGTGACGGCAACAGCACAGCCGCGCCGAGCAAAGCGGCGACTACGAGACGAATCAGGGAGCCCCTGAAATGACGACGCCTCGCCGCAGCCGGCGAAGCGTTCAAAAAAAGCACACGTGATCGACACCCACCTTGCAGTGCCGAACCATCGATCGAACCACAGACGCACGACGACATGAAGACGTCGCCGCATAGTCGATCGTCAGCCCGTCTCCCGCGCCGCGACAGTCACGACGCCGTGCAGCGCAAGCTCTCGCTCAACGCCTTCAGCGTCGCCTCGCGCAGCAGCGACGGCTTGCCGGCGACGAGCAGGTCGTCGAAGACGAACAGGCGCGCATCGGTGTCGCCGAGCTGCAGGGTGTAGATGAGGTATTCGTGCGGCTCGCCGATGAAGGTCAGGCGCGTGCGCCAGCCGGGCGCATCCCGACCGCAAAGCGACAGTGCCGGCACGCTTTCGGGCGCGGGCGCCGGCGCATCGCCGTCATGCAGGATGCCGCCCATCATCTCGAGCAGGCGTTGCGCGTGACCTTCGCCGTAGGTGCCGACATGGACTTCGAGCTCGAAGTCGCCGCGCCAGAGTCGCCACTGCCTGTCCTCGGCGTCGTAGTGGACGCGCAGCACGGCCGGATAGTCGAACGCGATGCCGGCCTCGTCGAACCGTTCCCGCGGCTTCACCGCCTCGGCGCCGGGCGGCCCGACGATCTCGTCGACGAACGCCCCCCAGAACGTCGACCAGCCGCTGTCCGCGGGATAGTCCTTGGCCGCGACGGTCGCGGCCGTCGCGCAGAGAACGGTCGCGAGCGCCACGGCGATGCGGCGGGAACGGAACACAGCGGTCACGGCGACTCCTTGTCGAGACAGGCTGCGGAATGATCGCGGTGCCGCGCATGGCCGTCCAGCACTCCGGCAAGCCGTGTCGGCGGGCTACACTGGCGCGTCAGCCCGCCGGATACCGCCCATGCCGCTCGCCCCGCCTCTGGACTTTCAGCGCTGGATCGCCGAGAACCGCCATCTGCTCAAACCGCCCGTCGCGAACAAATGCATCTATGACGGCGACTTCATCGTCATGGTCGTCGGCGGGCCGAACCAGCGCACCGACTATCACGTCGACGAAGGTCCGGAGTTCTTCTATCAGCTCGAAGGCGAGATGGTGCTGCGCATCCAGGAAGACGGCCAGCCGCGCGACATTCCCATCCGCGCGGGCGAGGTGTTCTATCTGCCGCCGCGCGTGCCGCACTCGCCACAGCGCATGGCCGATTCGATCGGCCTCGTCGTCGAACGCAAGCGCCTGCCGCACGAGCAGGACGGCCTGGTCTGGTTCTGCGAGCGCTGCAACAACAAGCTCTACGAGGAGTTCTTCACCCTGCAGAGCGTCGAATCCGACTTTCCGCCGGTATTCGACCGCTTCTACGGGTCGACCGCGGCGCGCACCTGCAAGGGCTGCGGCCACCTGAATCCGGCGCCGGCGCGCTACGGCTGAGCGAGATCGCCGCGCGCGTCGCCGTGCCTTACACTCGCCGACCATGCTGAAGATCGATACCCACGCCCACATCCTGCCGCGCGACTGGCCGAATCTCGCCGAAAAATACGGCGACGACCGCTTTCCGGTCATCGTGCATACCGACGACCGCCACCGCATCTACAAGGACGGCAAGTTCTTCCGCGAGATCTGGCCCAATACCTGGGACCCGGAACTGCGCATCGCCGACTACGCCAGGTTCGGCGTGCAGGTGCAGGTGATCTCCACCGTGCCGGTGCTGTTCTCGTACTGGGCCAAGGCGAGCCAGGCGCTGGAACTGCATCGTCATCTGAACGACCACACCGCGGCGATCTGCCGCGACCATCCGCGTCACTACGCCGGCATCGGCACGGTGCCGCTCCAGTCGCCGACGCTCGCGATCCAGGAGTTGCAGCGCTGCGTGGAACAGCTCGGCCTCAGCGGCGTGCAGATCGGTTCCCATGTGGAAAACTGGAATCTCGACGCGCCCGAACTGTTCCCGTTCTTCGAGGCCGCTGCCGATCTCGGCGCCGCGATCCTCGTGCACCCCTGGGACATGATGGGCCGCGAGACCATGCCGAAATACTGGCTGCCCTGGCTGGTCGGCATGCCGGCCGAGCAATCGCGCGCGGCCTGCTGCCTGATCCTCGGCGGCGTGCTCGAACGCCTGCCCGAACTGCGCGTCTGCCTCGCCCACGGCGGCGGCTCGTTCCCGTACACGATCGGCCGCATCGAGCACGGTTTCCGCATGCGTCCCGACCTCGTCGCGACCGACAACGCGCGCAGCCCGCGCGAGTATTTCGACCGCCTGTTCTTCGATTCCTGCGTGCACGATCCGCAGGCGCTGCGTTATCTCGTCGACGTGGCCGGCATCGACCGCGTCATGCTCGGCACCGACTATCCGTTCCCGCTCGGCGAACAGGAGCCCGGCAGCGGCATCGCCGCGCTGAAGCTCGACGACACGGCGGCGGCACGGCTCTATCACGGCACTGCGCTGCAATGGCTGGATCTGCCTGCGGCGCGTTTCTCGACCCCTGCACCGGAGGCGCAATGACCGCTCGCCGTTTTTCCATCCCGTCCGCCGCCCTGCTCGCCGCGCTGCTGACCGGCACATCCGGCACCGCCGGCGCGGCCGACTACACACTCAACGACGGTACGATCGCCTTCAGCGCGCCGTCCGACTGGCCCGTGATCATGCAGATGAGCGAAGGCAATCCGCAGGTCGTCGCATTCCAGGTCAAGGATCCGGCCGACACCGGCACCGGCGAAGCCACGCGCGTGACCGTGACGACGCGCAAGCTCGACGACGCGCAGGCGTTCCAGACCTTCGTCAACCAGTCGCTGGACAAAGCGCGGCAGACGCCGGGCTACGAGAGCGAGACCGCCGGCGACGGCAGCAGTCTGCGCTACAGCGGCCTCAATCAGAAGGCACGCTACAAATATCGCGAAAGCTATTTCTACAAGAACGGCATCGCCGTGCAGCTGCGCTGCGTGCATCCGGTGCTGAAGGGCACCAGCCCGGCCTGGATCACCGCATTCGACCAGGGCTGCGACCAGATCGCCGCATCGCTGCAGAAGTGAGCCGCCGATGACTGCAGCGACGGATTTCCGGGCCGGCCTGGACTGGGCCCAGGCGCAGGATCGCGCCGATGCGCTCGCCGCGTTCCGCGGCGAATTCTGCATCCCGCCGCACGAGACCGGCGAGCAGATCTACCTCTGCGGCAATTCGCTGGGGCTGATGCCGCGCGCGACGCGGCAGGCCATCGCCGACGAACTCGACGACTGGAGCGCGCTCGCGGTCGAGGCGCATTTCCGCGGCCGCCATCCGTGGATGCCGTACCACAGCTTCGTGCGCGAGCATCTGGCCGAACTCGTGGGCGCGGAACCGGGTGAAGTCGTCGCGATGAATTCGCTGAGCGTCAACCTGCATCTGATGATGGTCAGCTTCTACCGGCCGACGGCGCAGCGCAACGCGATCCTGCTCGAGAAGCGCGCGTTTCCGTCGGACCGCTATGCGCTCGAATCGCAGGTGCGTTTCCACGGCTTCGATCCGGACCGCGCGCTGATCGAACTCGATGGCGACGAAACCAACGGCACGATCTCGCTCGCGGCGATCGAACGCGCACTGCACGAGCACGGCGAGCGCATCGCGCTCGTGCTGCTGCCCGGCGTGCAATACCTCACGGGCCAGGTGTTCGACCTGGCCGCGATCGTACGGCTCGCGCATGCGAAGGGCTGCCTGGTCGGTTTCGACCTCGCCCACGCGGTCGGCAACGTGCCGGTGAATCTGCATGACAGCGGCTGCGATTTCGCGGTCTGGTGCCATTACAAGTACGTGAATTCCGGCCCGGGCGCCGTCGCCGGCTGTTTCGTGCACGCACGCCATGCGCACAGCGAACAGCGCCCGCGTTTCGCGGGCTGGTGGGGCCACGACCAGGCCACGCGTTTCCGGATGGGGCCGGAATTCCGTCCGACGCCGGGCGCGGACGGCTGGCAGCTGTCGAATCCGCCGATCCTCGCGCTCGCGCCGCTGCGCGTGTCGCTCGAGATCTTCCATCGCGCCGGCGTCGCGCGCCTGCGCGAGAAATCGCTGCGGCTCACGGCCTATCTCGCCACGCTGATCGAACACGAAGTACCGCAGCTCATCGACGTGCTGACGCCGGCCGAACCGCCGCGCCGCGGCAGTCAGCTGAGCCTGCGCGTCAAGGGACCGCGCGAAGCCGGGCGCGAGCTGTTCGATCACCTGGCCGCGCGAGGCATCGTCGGCGACTGGCGCGAACCCGACGTGATCCGCGTCGCGCCGACCGCGCTGTACAACCGCTTCGAGGACGCCTGGCGCCTCGTCGATGCGATGCGCGCGTTTGCACGTCCCTGAGCGCGGATCGTTGTATCGGCTGCTGCAAAGACAGACAAGCGCCTCCCACCGCGAAGAGCGACGACATTGGCCAACACTCGTGAAGTAACCCTGATCGGCGCCGGCCTCGTCGGCGCTCTGCTCGCCACCCTGCTCGCACAGCGCGGGTTTCGCGTGACGGTGTTCGAGCGCCGGCCCGATCCGCGCATCCACGGCTTCATCGGCGGCCGCTCCATCAATCTCGCCCTGGCCGAACGCGGCTGGCACGGGCTGCGCGTCGCCGGGCTCGGCGACGTGATCGCGCCGATCGCGGTGATGATGCGCGGCCGCATGATCCACGATGCGGCCGGCAACACGAACCTGCAGCGCTACGGGCGCGACGATTCCGAGGTGATCTGGTCGGTAAGCCGCGGCCAGCTCAACTGCACGCTGCTCGACGCGGCCGAACGGGCGGGCGCGACGATCCACTTCGGGCAGCGTCTCGACGCGGTCGACTGGGATGCATCGCGGCTGCGGCTCTGCGACGACGCCGACGGCAGC
>CAMLSI010000353.1 GCA_946482585.1 uncultured Lysobacteraceae bacterium | reverse complement strand
AGTGCGCATCCGGCAGATGTGCGGCGCGCCACGCGTTCTCGCCCTTGCGCGTATCGGACAGCTCGAAACGGCAATCGACGACGAGCAGATCGGGCGAACCGCAGCAGTTCGCGAGATCCTGCGGCGAGATCAGCGTGGTGAACATCATGGCAAGGACTCCATCCGGCGCAACAGATTCACGAGCATCGCAGCGGTCGCGCCCCAGATGCGGCGGCCGTCGTAATCGTATTCGTAGATTTCGCGGCGACGTCCGCGCCACTCGATTTCGCTGCGGCGCAGATTGGCGATATCGAGCAGGAACGCGAGCGGCACTTCGAACACTTCCGCGACTTCGCGCGGGTCCGGTGCGAGCACGTAGTCCGGCGACACTTCGGCCACCACCGGCGTGACGCCGAAGCCGCTGATGGTTTCGAAACAATCGAGGAATCCGAGCGGCCGGACGAGACCGCGCGCGATGCCGGTTTCCTCTTCGGTTTCGCGCAGCGCCGCGGCGATGGCATTCGCATCGTCGCTCTCGATGCGGCCGCCCGGGAACGCGACCTGGCCCGCGTGCGTGCGCAACCCTTCGTTGCGCCGCGTGAGCAGCATCGATGCATCGTCGCCGCGCCGCACGAGCGGCACGAGCACGGCTGCCGGTGTGCGCACGCTGTCGCCGAGCAGATCGGCGAGTTCGGCATGGTTCCAGCCCGGCAGCGACGGCGGATCGTCGAGTCGGCGCAATGACGAGAGCAAGGTCGCGCCGAGCCCGGCGCTTGAATTCATGAGCGCTGCCGCTCCCGCTCCGGCAGCACGTCGAACATCAGGTGGCGGCGCTCCGCGTCGCTGAGGCCGCGCCACGCGGCGATCTCGGCGCCCGTGCGGTAACAGCCCTCGCAAAAGCCGCGAGCGTCGAGCGCGCAGACACCGATACAGGGCGAAAGAATCGCAACAGGGGGATTTACTGAGAACATCGTCGTAGGAATGTGGCGATTACGTTGCTAGATTACAACAACCCTGAACCGCGGAACGGTTGAGCATGCTCGCACTTGCCACCCGGGTCGTCAGTGATTACGGCAAGGTGCTCGCGCACGTCTCCCCTGGCGTGTACGGGCTGCCGCAGTCGCTCCTGCCCTATCCGAAAGAACGCATCCGCGCCGCGCTGCGCTTCCTGCTGCACGAGATCGCTCCCGAGCACCCCGAGCTGCGCGAAGGCCTGGCGCGCGGCTATGTATACCTTGCGCAATTCGTCGACGACGACGATGCCGACGTCATCGCGCGCGGCGCGGCGGTCGCGAGCGGCATTGGTGTCGGCAGCGACGATGGCGACGCCGAACCGGCCATGCGTCTGATCAACCGGATCAAGGCCGAGATGGAAATCGCGCTCGAGGAGCTCGCCGGCGGATCGACCGGCAGCGCCTAGCCGGCAGCACGGCGCGAGCGACGGCCGCCGTCGGGATCGCGCCATCGCGCCTGCCGTCGTCGCGATGCGTCGTGCAGGAAACCCTGCGGACGTCATCGGACACGGACAAGAAAAAAGCCGCGCGATGCGCGGCTTTTTTCGTGCTCACTCGCGACGACTTACTGCTTGACGTCGACGAGCTTGATTTCGAACACGAGTGCTTCGTTCGGCCCGATGCGCGGCGGCTGGCCGCGTTCGCCGTAGGCGAGTTCCGGCGGCACGAACAGCTGCCAGTGATCGCCGACGCGCATCAGCGGCAGCGCTTCCTGCCAGCCCTTGATGACGTCCTTGACCTTGAACTGCACCGGCTCGCCGCGGGCGAACGAGCTGTCGAATTCGAGGCCCGAGCTCAGCGAGCCGCGGTAGTGCACGGTCACGTCGCTGTTGATCGTCGCGCGCGCGCCGGTGCCTTCTTCGATGACGCGGTACTGCAGGCCCGACTGCGTCGAGACGACGTTCTTCTTGGCTTTGTTCTCGGCGAGAAACTTCTGGCTCTTGGCTTTGTTGTCCGCGGACATCTTGTCGAACTCGGCCTTGGCCTCGGTCATCATCTTCTGCTGCATCTTGCCGAGCACGTCGCGCATGACTTCCTGCGACACGGCCGGGTTCTTCTTCGCGTAACCGTCCTGCATCGCGCGAATGACCGTATTCACGTCGATGTCCATCTTGCGCTCGACGAAATCCTGGCCGATCTGGTAGCCGATGGAGTAGCTCAGCTTGCCTTTCTCACTCGTGGTGTCCTGCGCGACGGCGGCACCGGTCGCGAGCAGCAACGCTGCGGCGACAGACCAACGCAAATTCATGCTTACCTCCATTGAAAAACCTGCCGAAATCGACCGGCCCAGGGATGGCGGCCGCAAAGAGCTCGTCATGATAGCGAAGGTACAAGTCACCGGCTACCGGACCGCGACGGCCCCGAGGCGGCGCGAAACTGCGCCGCGCGGGCCGGCGCAGACTGCCCGGCGTTGGCTGAACAGCGCCCGCACGCCGCCTGCTACCATCCGGGCTTTTCGCCGGAGCCGTCCATGGACTATCAGAACCTGCTCGTCAGCGACCGCGGCGCCGTCCGCACCGTCACGATCAACCGTCCGGACAAGCTCAACGCCTTGAATCTGCGGACCTTGCAGGAGCTCGACGCGGCGTTTCGCGCGGCACGCGAGGACGCTTCCGTCCGCGTGATCGTGCTCGCCGGCGCCGGCGAGAAGGCCTTCGTCGCAGGCGCCGACATCGCCGAGCTCGCCATCCTGAGCCCGGTCGATGCACAGGCGTTCTCGCGCGCCGGCCAGTCCCTGATGCGCGGTATCGAGCGCACGAACAAGCCGGTCGTCGCGCGCATCCAGGGCTTCGCACTCGGCGGCGGCATGGAACTCGCGATGAGCTGTCACCTGCGCATCGCGAGCGAGAAGGCGAGGCTCGGCCAGCCCGAGATCAATCTCGGGGTGATTCCGGGCTTCGGCGGCACGCAGCGGCTGACACGGCTCGCCGGCCGCGGCGCGGCGCTCGAACTCTGCCTGCTCGGCACGACCATCGACGCGGCACGCGGACAGACGCTCGGCGTGCTCAACCGTGTCGTACCGGCCGAACGGCTCGACGAGGAAGTCGACGCGGTCGCGAATCAGCTCGCCGCCGCGGCGCCGATCGCCTTGGCCGGCATTCTCGACGCAGTGACGGTCGGCGCCGATTGCGCCATGGACGCGGCGCTCGAATTCGAAACCCAGGCCTTCGCGCTGTGCTGTTCGACTGCCGACATGCGCGAGGGCACGCAGGCCTTCCTGCAGAAACGCAAAGCCGAATTCCACGGCAAATGAGCCGGGATCGGACCGCCGCCGCACCGGCAGCGGCGGTCCGTCCTGCGCTGCCGATGTTTCACATCGATGACAGCGACGATGCGCCAACCCATTGATCCGGCACGGTCGCGAGCACGCAACCGCGCACCCATTCCGGCCTTGTCACACAGCTGAAACAAAACTCCCACGCGACTGCAACAGAGCGCGCGTACAAAGCGCGCCGATACCTGTAGCTCAGTCGCTTCCAAGGAGTTCACCGTGTTCAAGACTTTCACGACGCGCCTCGCGCTCGCCAGCCTCATCGCGGCGGCTTCGGTCTCCGTCCAGGCCGCCGACATCACCGGCGCAGGCGCCACCTTCGTCTATCCGGTCATGTCGAAGTGGTCGGCCGACTACAGTCAGGCGACGGGCAACAAGATCAACTATCAGTCCATCGGCTCCGGCGGCGGCATTGCGCAGATCAAGGCCGGCACGGTCGACTTCGGCTCTTCCGACAAACCGCTCGACAGCAAGGAACTCGCGGAAGCCGGCCTCGGCCAGTTCCCGTCAGTCATCGGCGGCGTCGTTCCGGTCGTCAACATCAAGGGCATCGAAGCGGGCAAGATCCAGTTCACCGGCCCGCTGCTCGCCGACATCTTCCTCGGCAAGATCACCAAGTGGAACGACCCGCAGATCGTTGCCGTCAACGCGGGTGTCGCGCTGCCGGACGCGATGATCACGGTCGTGCATCGTTCGGACGGTTCGGGCACCACGTTCAACTGGGTCAACTATCTCTCGAAGGTTTCGCCGGAATGGAAGACCAAGATCGGCGAAGGCACGTCGGTGCAGTGGCCGGTCGGCGTCGGCGGCAAGGGCAATGAAGGCGTCGCCGCCTACGTGAAGCAGATTCCGGGCTCGATCGGCTACGTCGAACTCGCCTATTCGCTGCAGAACAAGATGACCTACGGCGCCGTGCAGAACGCCGCCGGCAAGTTCGTGCAGCCGAGCCGCGAGAGCTTTCAGGCCGCCGCCGCGAGCGCCGACTGGAAGAACGCCAAGGACTTCTACCTGATCATCACGAATGCGCCGGGCGACGCCTCGTGGCCGATCGCCGCGACCAACTTCATCCTGATGTACAAGCAGCCCAAGGACGCGGCACGCTCCAAGAACGCGCTGGCCTTCTTCAAGTGGGCGCTCGAGAACGGCAAGCCGCAGGCCGAAGCGCTCGACTTCGTGCCGCTGCCCGAAGAACTGGTCAAGCAGATCGAGGCCTACTGGGCGTCGGAAATCAAAGCCTGAGCTCTCATGCCGCGGGGCGGAGCGCACGAGCGCTTCGCCCCGTCCGTGTTCCTCACCGCCAGCCCGTGACTGACGCATGAGTACCGACCACGCTTTGCCTGCCGGCACGCTGACGGCGTCGGCGGATTCCATCGCGCGCCGCGCCGAATCCGATCGCCGCGCCGACCGCTTCTTCCGCTATCTCGTCACCGGTGCCGGCCTGTTCGTGCTGATCGCCCTGACGGGCGCGGCCGTCTCCATGCTCTGGGGCGGACGACTGGCTTTTTCCACGTTTGGATTCGATTTCCTGACGACGACCGACTGGGACGCCGTCGGCAAGAAATTCGGCGCCCTCGTGCCGATCTACGGCACGCTCGTCACCGCGCTGATCGCGATGCTGATCGCCGTGCCCGTCAGCTTCGGCATCGCCCTGTTCCTGACCGAGGTCGCGCCGCCGTGGCTGCGCACGCCGGTCGCGTCCGCGATCGAGCTGCTCGCGGGCATTCCGTCGATCATCTACGGCATGTGGGGCCTGTTCGTGTTCGTGCCGGTCATGTCCACGACGGTGATTCCGTTCCTGACCGAACACCTCGGTCCGCTGCCGATCCTCGGACCATTGTTCCAGGGACCGCCACTCGGCATCGGCATGCTGACCGCGGGCATCGTGCTGGCGATCATGGTCATCCCGTTCATTTCCTCGGTCATGCGCGAAGTGTTCCTGACCGTGCCGACGCGGCTCAAGGAATCGGCCTACGCGCTGGGCTCGACGACCTGGGAAGTGTCCTGGAACGTCGTGCTGCCGTACACGCGCTCGGCCGTGATCGGCGGCATCTTCCTCGGCCTCGGCCGCGCGCTCGGCGAGACCATGGCCGTCACCTTCGTGATCGGCAACTTCAACCAGCTGCAGTCGCTGTCGCTGTTCGAGGCCGCCAACAGCATCACCTCGGCGCTGGCCAACGAGTTCGCCGAGGCCGGCGCCGGCCTGCATCAGGCCTCGCTGATCTATCTCGGCCTCGTCCTGTTCTTCATCACCTTCGTGGTGCTGGCGCTGTCGAAGCTGCTGCTGCTGCGCCTGCAGCGCGGCGAAGGAGCGCGCACATGAGCGCCATCCCCGCGGCCGACCCGCGCCTGGCCACGCACCGCCGGCGCAAGCGCGTCAACCAGGTCGCGCTCACGCTGGCG
>CAMLSI010000352.1 GCA_946482585.1 uncultured Lysobacteraceae bacterium | reverse complement strand
ACGTACGGCTCGACCGCCTGCCGCTGACTCTCAACGGCAAGGTCGATCGCAAGGCACTGCCGGCGCCGGCCTTCGTCGCGACCGGCGCGGTCGCGCCGCGGAACGCGGTCGAAGCGCAGCTCGCCGCGATCTGGCAGCAGGTGCTGCGCCGCGACGAAGTCGGCGTCTACGACAACTTCTTCGAGATCGGCGGCGATTCCATCCTGTCCATCCAAGTCGTCGCGCGGGCGAGCCAGGCCGGCATCGGCATCACCACGCGCCAGCTGTTCGAACTGCAGACCGTGGCGGATCTGGCCCGGCGCGCCACGCTGACGCAAGCCGCGCCGCGGCCGCAGCACGACATGGCCGGGACCGTGGAACTGCTGCCGATACAAAAGGAATTCCTGCACAACGACGCCTGCGACCGGCACCACTACAACCAGTCCGTGCTGCTCGACGTGCCGGCCGATCTCGCCGGTGCGGACCTGCGCGCGATCGTCGCGGCGCTGTACCGGCGCCACGACGCGCTGCGCCTGCGCTTTGCCGAGATCGACGGCCGCTGGCAGGGCCGGCACCACGCGTTCGACGACGCGATGCTCGCGGCGACCTGCATCGATGAGACGATGCCCGCCGATGAAGCGGCGCGCGGCGACTTCGTCAGCCGCCGCTGCGAGCACTGGCAGGCCTCGCTCGACCTCGCCGACGGACCGCTGCTGCGCGTCGTGCATTTCCGCGGCGACGGGCGCGGCCGCCTGCTGCTGGTCGCGCACCACATCGTCATCGACGGCGTTTCCTGGCGTATCCTGCTCGCCGACCTGGAGCAGGCCTATCGCCAGCTGCAGCGCGGCGCGGCGATACAGCTCGCGCCAAAGACGTCGTCGTTCCAGCAGTGGGGCGAGGCGCTCGCTGCGCGCGCGCGCAGCGCCGCGCTCGCGCAGGAAAAAGCCTGGTGGCTCGCGCAGTACGCGCAGCCGGTAGAGGCGCTTCCGCTCGACCTGCCCGGCGTGGGCAACGGGCTGGTCGCCACGACGCAGCACGTTTCGCTGCAGTGGTCGGCGCAGGAAACCCGGCAACTGCTGCAGCAATGCAATCGCGCCTACCGCACCCAGATCAACGAACTGCTGCTGGCCGGCGTCTATCTCGGCCTGCGCCGCTGGACGGGCGCGGCTGCGCTGCGCATCGCGCTGGAAGGGCATGGCCGCGAGGCGGAGCCCGGCGCAGACGATCTCGACCTGACTCAGACGGTCGGCTGGTTCACGAGCCTGTATCCGCTGACCTTGTCGAGCCCCGACGAACAGGTGGACACCGTCGTCAAGTCCGTCAAGGAACACTGCCGCAGCGTACCCGGCAAGGGTCTCGGCTACGGCCTGCTGCGCCACATCGCCGAGGATCCGGCGCTGATCGAGGCCGAGGCCGGCCAGCGTCCCGCGCTCGCGTTCAACTACCTCGGGCAGGCCGACCAGAGCATCAACGAGGAAACCTTCTTCCAGAGCGCGCCGGAGTACGCCGGCGCGAGCGCGAGCGCGCGGCGCCAGCGTCGTCATCCACTCGTGCTCAAGGGGCTCGTCACCGGCGGCGAGCTGCGCATGACGCTGGAGTACAGCAGCGAGCGCTATCACGCGCAGACCATGCAGCGCGTCGCCGGCTACATCGTCGACGGTCTGCGCGACGTCATCGCGCACTGCGCCACGCGCGAGCGGGCGTGCTTCACGCCGTCGGATTTCCCGCTCGCGCAGGCGACACCCGCGCAGCTCGATCACTGGCAGCAGGCCTATCCGGGCATGACGCGTCTGTACCCGGCGACGTCGATGCAGACCGGCCTGTATTTCCACAGCCAGCTCGATCGCTCCTCGTACGCGTCGCAGACCCTGCCGGTATTCCGCGGCGTCATCGACACGCAGAATTTCCGCCGCGCGTGGCAGGCGGTGATCGACCGCCACGACGTGTTCCGCACCGCGTTCGTCGGCGAGGGTGAACAGCTGCACCAGCTCGTCGTCGACAGCGCCGAGCTGCCCTGGCACGAAGAGGACTGGCGCGGCATGGCGGCCGGCGAACAGGCGCTGCGGCTGGAGGCGTACCGCCTGCAGGATCGCGCGCGCGGCTTCGACTTCCGCGCCGCGCCGCTGATGCGCGTCGCGCTGTTCCGCCTCGACGACGACCGCCACCAGCTGCTGTGGACGCACCATCACGTGCTGTCCGACGGCTGGTCGATGCCGGTGTTCTACCGCGAGGTGATGGAGGTCTATCAGGCGCTGCTGGAACGGCGCGAACCGGCGCTCCCGCCCGCGCCGCCGTACGAACGCTACATCGCCTGGCTGCAGCGGCAGGATGCGGCCGCCGCGCGCGGCTACTGGCACGCCCAGTTGCAGCATCTGGAGGCGCCCACCGCGCTCGCGGTGGACAAGCTGCCACTGAGCGCCCGTGCGCCGGGCCAGCGCGAGCAGGCCATCACGCTCGAGCGCGCCGACGGCGACGCGCTGCAGGCGCTCGCGCAGACCCACCGCGTGACGGTGAACACGCTGCTGCAGCTGGCCTGGGCGTATCTGCTGCATCGCTACAGCGGCGAGGACGACGTCGTGTTCGGCGTGACGGTGTCCGGCCGCCCGGCCGAGGTCGCCGGCATCGAGCAGATGATCGGCCTGTTCATCAACACCATTCCGTTCAAGGTGTCGTTCGCGGGCGGCCACACGCTCACGCAGCAGCTCGCCGCGTTGCAGGCGGATTTCCTGCGCGCCAACGAGTTCAGCCATCTGTCGCTGGCGGAGATCCAGCGCCAGTCGCGCGTGCCGGCAGGTACGCCGCTGTTCGACAGCCTGCTCGTGATCGGCAACTACCCGATCGAGGCGGCGATGGAAGCCGAATCGCGCGGCTCCGGCCTGAGCGTGGAATCCAAGGGCCGCAACGAGCAGACCGGCTACAAGCTCGCGTTCAACATCGGCCTGCGCGGCCGCGTGCACATCCAGTGCAGCTATTCGGGCGAGGATTTCGACGACGCGACCGTCACGCGGCTGCTCGGCCATTTCGCCCGGATACTGCAGCAGATGCCGCAGTTGCCGGACCAGCCGATCCAGGCGATCCCGCTGATCGGCGACGCCGAGCGCCGTCAGTTCGCGCTGTGGAACACGCTGCCGGCGAACTATCCGCCGCAGGCCTGCATCCACGAACTGTTCGAAGCTCAGGCGGCGCGCACGCCCGAGGCGCTCGCGGCGGATTTCCACGGCGAGACGCTCAGCTACGCGCAGCTCAACGCGCAGGCCAACCGCGTCGCGCACCATCTGCGTTCGCTCGGCGTCGTACCCGACACCCTGGTCGGCCTGTGCGCCGAGCGTTCGCTCGATCTGATCGTCGGCATGCTCGGCATCCTCAAGGCCGGCGCGGCCTACCTGCCGCTCGATCCGGACTATCCGCAGGACCGCATCGCCTACATGCTCGCGGATTCCGGCGTCGACATCGTGCTCGCGCAGAACGACGTGCTGCAGACGCTGCCGGTGTTCGGCGACTGCAGCGTGCTGCCGCTCGATGCGCCGCTGCGCGAGATGCTGCTCGCAGGCCTGCCGGACGGCAACGTCGAAGGGACCGGCGTGCACGCGGGCCATCTCGCGTATGCGATCTACACCTCCGGCTCGACCGGCCAGCCCAAGGGCGTGCTGATCGAGCATCGCAACGTCGTGCGCCTCGTGGCTTCGCCGAACTATGTGGAATTGTCGCCCGGCCGCGTGATGGCGCAGGCGTCCAACAGTTCCTTCGATGCGGCGACCTTCGAGATCTGGGGTGCGCTCGCCAACGGCATGAGCCTGTACCACATCGGCAAGGACACGCTGCTCGATCCGCGCAAGCTCGCCCGCGCGCTCGCGCAGGGCCGCGTGTCGACGCTGTTCGTGACGACGGCCGTGTTCAACCAGATGTCGATCGTCGATGCGACCGGCTTCCGCAACCTCGACTGCCTGCTGTTCGGCGGCGAAGGCGTCGACGTGGAAGCGGTCAACCGCGTGCTCGCCGCGGGCAAGCCGCGGCATCTGATGCACGTCTACGGCCCGACCGAGAACACCACGTTCAGCACCGCGTTCGAGATCGGCGCGCGGCGCGAGGACAGCTATCCGATCGGCACGCCCATCTCGGGCACGACGCAATACGTGCTCGATGCGCAGCAAGGCCTCGTGCCGGTCGGCGTGGTTGGCGAGCTGTACCTCGGCGGCGCGGGCGTCGGCCGCGGCTATCTCAAGCGTCCCGAACTGACCGCCGAGCGCTTCGTCGCCGATCCGTTCGCCGCCGACGGGCGAGGCCGGCTCTACCGCACCGGCGATCTCGTGCGCCAGCTACCCGACGGCGCCGTGCAGTTCGTCGGCCGCGTCGACGACCAGGTCAAGATCCGCGGCTTCCGCATCGAACTCGGCGAGATCGAGACGCGCCTGCTCGCGCACGAGGCGGTCTGCGACGCCGTGGTCGTTGCGCGCCGCGACGGCGGCACGCCGCGCCTGGTCGCCTACGTGGTCTGCGCAGCCGGCGACGAGCTGCCCAACGAGACCCTGCTGGCCAAGGAATGGCGCCGGCACCTCAAGCAGCGCCTGCCGGACTACATGCTGCCGGCGGCGTTCGTCGTGCTCGACGCGCTGCCGCTGACGCACAACGGCAAAGTGGACAAGCGCAGACTGCCTGAGCCCGACTACCAGGCGCAGCAGGTCTACGTCGCGCCGGAAACGGAAACCGAACGCGTCCTCGCCACGATCTGGCAGCAGGTGCTGCGCGTCGAGCAGGTCGGCATCCACGACAACTTCTTCGAGATCGGCGGCGATTCGATCCTCTCGATCCAGCTGGTCTCGCGCGCCAACCAGGCCGGCATCGGCATCACGACCAAGCAGCTGTTCGAAGCCCAGAC
The DNA here is from genome assembly GCA_946482585.1 of uncultured Lysobacteraceae bacterium. The sequence continues at coordinate 847 of CAMLSI010000352.1, read as the reverse complement.
GGTGGCCGAGCTCGCCCGCCTCGCGCCGGCACAGGCGGCCGCACAGGCGCCGCAGGACGCGGTCGACGGCGAGCTCACGCTGCTGCCGATCCACCACTACTTCTTCGCCGGCGACGCGACCGACCGCGATCATTTCAACCAGGCCGTGCTGCTGGAAACGCCGGACGGTTTCACCGGCGACGCGCTGCGGGCGGTGATGACTGCCGTGTATGCGCGCCACGACGCGCTGCGCCTGCGCTTCGCGCAGCGCGATGGACGCTGGCACGCGAGCCACGCGCCGCTGACCGCAACGCTGATCGACGCGAGCTGCGTCGAGGAAACGCTGCCGCCGTCGGCGGGCGCGCGTGCCGCGTTCATCAGCGAACGCTGCGCCCACTGGCAGGCGTCGTTCGACCTCACGAGCGGCCCGCTGCTGCGCGCCGTGCGCTTCGCCGGCGACGGGGCCGGGGCGGGGCGGCTGCTGCTGGCGGCGCACCACATCGTCGTCGACGGCGTGTCCTGGCGCATCCTGCTCGGTGACGTGGAACAGGCGTATGCGCAGCACCTGCGCGGCGACGCGATCGCGCTCGCGCCCAAGAGCGCGTCGTACCAGCAATGGGGCGCGGCACTAGCCGCGCACGCACGCAGTGACGCGCTGCTCGCGCAGAAGGATTACTGGCTCGCCCAGCATGCCGAAACCTTGCCGCCGCTGCCGCGCGATCGCGACGAGGCCGGCAACGGCGCGATCGCGACGACGCGCAACGTCGCGATCACTCTGACCCCCGCCGAAACGCGCGCGCTGCAGCAGCATTGCCACACCGCGTACCGCACGCAGATCAACGAGCTGCTGCTCGCCGGCGTGTACCTG
>CAMLSI010000351.1 GCA_946482585.1 uncultured Lysobacteraceae bacterium | reverse complement strand
CTGTCCTTGGGCTTCCGGCGCGAACCCGATCCCGACGATGCAAGCCAGGTGATCCACCGGCTTTCGCTCTAGGCACTACGCACGTCACCGCCCTGCTCCCGCGTGTTCGCGAGTGCGCAAGACAGCCGTACGTGGAGAAGTCATCAGTCATCCGGCGCCGCGGGCACCGGGTGACCGATGGTCCGCCGCCTGGGGGAGAACCTGACGCGCGGCGCGTGCGAGCATCAGCTCCTCGTCGACGCGGACCACGAACGTCGCGACCGGCGCGCCGGGCGGACTGATGCATGGATTGCCGAGTTCGTTGGCCGCGCCGTCCAGCCGCATGCCGAGCCAGACGCACTTTTCGGCAATCCGTGCGCGCAGTCCTGCTGAACCGGTGCCGGCACCGCCGCTGAACACGATCGCATCCACTCCGCCGAGCCGGGCAGTCATCGCACCGATTTCGGCGGCCACGCGGTCGACCAGCAGGTCGAGCGCCAGTCTGGCGCGTTCGTCTCCGCTGGATTCCAGCACGCGAATGTCGCCGCTGATGCCGGACACGCCGAGAAGACCCGACCGGCGGTAGAGCAGATCTTCGATCTCGCCAATGTCCAGATGGCTGGCGCGCAGCAATTGCAGGACCACGCAGGGATCCAGGCTGCCGCAACGCGTCGCCATCGGCACGCCGCCGAGCACACTGAATCCCATGCTGCTGGCAATGCTGCGACGTCGATGCATCGCGCAGAGGCTGGAGCCGGAGCCCAGATGCACGACGATGACTCTGCCGTCGGCCATCGGCCCCGCCAGTGCCGGCAGCGCCTCGGCGACAGATTCACAGGCCAGGCCGTGAAAACCGTAGCCGCGGAAACCGGCATCGAAATACTGTCGAGGCAGCGCATACATCTGCGCCAGTTCGGACTGGGTCGCATGGAATGCCGTATCGAAACAGGCCACCTGCGGCAACTCCGGCCAACGCCGCGAAACCGCGCGGACGACCTGCAGCGCCGCCGACTGATGCGGCACCGCCATGGCCGCCCAGCGCTGCAACGCGTCGATGAGGTCGTCACGAAGCAATTGCGGCCGCGGATCCCTGTTGCCGCTGTGCACGATGCGGTGACTCACGCCGCGCAACGACGCCGGCGGCAGCACGGCCGCCAGCGACGCGATCAGTCGATTGACCGTCTCGCCACTGTCGCCGTGACCCGCCTCGAGGTTGCCGAGCTGCCCCGAAAGCGGCCCATCCACGCTCACCCGAGGTGATCCGCGACCGAAATCGACATGGCCGCGCACGCGAACGGCGAGGTCCGCCGCGTCGAATAGGGCGACGCGCAGGCTCGACGATCCGACGTTGACGGCAAGAATCGTACTGGTCATGTGCGCCTCCCTCGACCGACGAGCTGCTGCGCGAACGCACACGCGACCAGCCGGGCCGCCACATCATCGGAGCGGCTGCTCAGCATGATCGGCACGCGCGCACCGAGCACGAGGCCCGCGGTCCGCGCATTCGACAGATAGACCATCTGCTTGACCAGCATGTTTCCGCATTCCAGGTCGGGAACCACCAGCACATCGGCGCAGCCCGCGACCGGCGACACAATGCCTTTGGCTGCCGCCGCCCGAGGCGACACGGCATTGTCCATCGCCAGCGGTCCGTCGAGGACGCCGCCGCGAATCTGACCGCGATCGGCCATCTTGCACAGCGCTGCCGCATCCAGTGTCGAGGCGATGGCCGGATCCACGTCCTCGGACGCCGAAAGCAAGGCGACCTTCGGCAGCACCACATCGACGGCCAGCGCGAGCGAGATCGCGTTCTGCACGATATCGCGCTTCTGCAACAGGTCCGGAGCGATGTTGAGCGCGCCATCGGTCACGAAGAGCAGCCTCGGGTAGTGTTCCACCTGGAGCACGAACACATGGCTCATGCGGCGATCGGTCCGCAGCCCCGAGTCGCGCGCAACGATCGGCCGCATCATTTCCTGGGTATGCAGACTTCCCTTCATCAACGCTTGCGCGCGCCCGGAACGCACCAGCTCCACCGCCCGCTGGGCCGCGGCATGGCTATGCGGCGCGTCGACGAGTTCGGCGTCGCCGAGACTCAGCCCCGCAGACTGCGCCGTCGCGCGAATCCGGTCGCACGGCCCCACGAGCACCGCGCGAATGTGTCCGCGCGCCTGCGCTTCGAGTGCGCCGGCCAGTGACTGCGGATCACACGGATGCACGACCGCCGTCGGCAGCGGCGGCAGAACACGAGCGGCATCGAGAACCCGGTCAAGCATGGATGCCCTCGCCGTTCGTCCCGAGATCGCGTTTTCTTCGCTGAAACCGGGTGGTGAGCGCATGCGATGCCGCCACCAGCGCCGCAGGCAGCGCGATTGCCAGAGCGAGCTGCGCCGGCGTCACGGCGCTGAAGCGAAACAACGCGGAAATCTCCGGAACGGCCAGCGCGAGCGCGAGGGCGCCCGATGCGACCACGACGATCGTCCAGAATGCCGCATTGTCCGCACGCAGGGCATGGCGCAGCGAGCCGCCGGCCCGGTTGAATGCCAGAAGTGCCAGATTGCCCGCGACGACGGCACTGAACGACAGAGCAGCCACCGCGCCGTCGGCGGCGCCGCCGCGCCACGCCAGCAGATACACCGACATCGCGCCGAGCGCAGCGGCGAGTCCGTCGAGCACGCTCGAAACGACCAGACGCCGGTCGATCATCCGCCGGTCCGGCGGCCGCGGCACGGCTTTCATGGGGTCTTCCAGCGGCGTCTGCCGCTCGAAAACCAGTGCGCAGGCCGGATCGATGACGAGTTCGAGAAAGACGATGTGCAGAGGCCACAGGACCAGCGGACCACCGAGAAACAGGGGGAAAGCCGCCATGCCGACGATCGGCACGTGAACGGAAAGGATGTAGCGCAGCGCACGCGCAATGTTCGCGTAGATCAGGCGCCCCAGCCGCATGCCGTTGACGATGGACACGAAGTTGTCGTCCAGCAATACGATCTGCGACGCTTCCCGCGCGACATCGGTGCCGCGCCGTCCCATGGCAATTCCGACATCCGCCGCCTTGAGCGCGGGGCCGTCGTTTACGCCGTCACCGGTCATCGCGACCACATGGCCGTGGGCGCGCAGCGCCCGTACGATGCGCAGCTTTTCCTGCGGCGGCACGCGTGCGAACACCTGGCCGCTTTTCAGCCGTTCGTCGAGCATGCCGTCGTTCATGCTCGCGAGTTCGGCACCGCTGGTGACGCGTACGTCGCCGAGACCGGCCGATCTCGCAATGCTCACCGCCGTCGACGGATGATCGCCCGTGATCATGATGACGCGTACGCCCGCTCCGCCCGCAGTCGCGATCGCGGCCGGAACTCCCTCGCGCAGCGGATCTCGAAACCCGACCAATCCCGACAGTGCGAAGGGCACACCGTGCAGCGATGCGGGCATGTCCACCGCCCTGCCGATTTCCGCACGCGCGACGGCAAGGACGCGCAGCCCCTGCTGCGCCAGGCAAGCGGCGCGATCCAGCAGTGCGTCCGCATCCGCGCGCGACAGATGGCAGAGTCCCGCGACCGCCTCCGGAGCCCCTTTGCACGCCATGAACCGGCTTCCGTCGTCGCGTTGCCAGGCCTGCCCGACGGCGAGCAGATCGACGCTCAGGGGATAGTGGCGCAGGTGGGTCGACGGCGACGGCCGTTCTGCGCAGGCTTGCGCGATCGCGATCTCCATGGGATCGGTCGGACTCGGCTCGTTGGCCAATGACGCATCGAGCAACAGCTGCGCGAATGACGGCGGGACGCAACGGCTGGAGTCGGACGCCACCCAGACCGATTCACCGGTCGCCGCAGCGGCGACGCTCATTCGGTTCTCGGTGAGCGTGCCGGTCTTGTCGACACAAAGCACGGTGACCGCACCGAGCGTCTCGATGGCTGCGGGCCGCTGCACGAGCACGTTCACCGCCGCCATTCGCCAGGCGCCCAAGGCAAGAAACAGGGTCAGCACGACCGGAAACTCTTCCGGAATATTGGCAATCGCCAGCGTGATTCCGGCCAGCAGCGCATCCAGCCAGCTGCCGCGCCCGGTCGCTTCATAGACGATGGTCACGACGACGCAGAAGGCGAGCCCGCAGGTGGCGAACAGGACTACCGCGCGATCGATCTCGCGCTGCATTCGCGTGCGCTCCACGGGAATGTCCCGCAACGATGCGCCGATCCGCCCGATGGACGAGCGGCTGCCCGTCGCGGTTGTCCGCGCCCGTGCATTGCCGGCCACGACCAACGTTCCCGCAAAGAGCAGATGGCTGTTCGCTTCCGTCGGGGTCTGGCCGTTCGACCGGTCCGGCGCGTATTTCTGCGCCGGCATCGATTCGCCGCTGAGCAGCGACTCATCGACGCGCAGGTCGACACAATCGATGATGTCGGCGTCGGCGGGAATGCGGTCGCCGGGACCGAGCAGCAGCACGTCACCGGACACGATGTCGCGCGCGTCGCAGGCGCTGGGGCGCCCGTCGCGCAGGACGCGCGCCATCGGCGAGGACAGTTCGCGCAGTGCCGCCAATGCCTTCTGCGTTCTCCCCGCCTGGAAGACCGTACTCGCGACGACGAGCAGGACGGAAGCGCCGAGGATCGCCGCTTCGGCCGCGTCGCCGAGCAACCAGTACAGACCGGCGGCAACCACCAGCAGCGCGAGCATGGGCTCGCGAAGCGCGTCCCCCACCAGCCGGAGAAACGAGTGTGGCCGGTCTTGCGGCAGCACGTTGGCGCCCTGGGTACGCAGGCGTCGCCGGGCTTCGGCTTCGGACAAACCGATGTCGTCTGCGCGCGAATTCATGGCGGCACGATAGCCCGCAGCTCGCACCGGCCCTTGATCTGAATCAAGATTCATCGCTTCTTTTGACGCCGGTCAATTCGATTTCACGCTCGACGGACTATGGTGCGAACGCCACGCCCACTGCGGAGGAAACCCGATGAGCCGCTTGTCCCACGATGAGGCATCCGCCCCTGCTGCCGTTTCGAATGCATTGCCGGGGCTTGCGGGAATCGGCATGCAACTGCAGGCCGAGTGGCAGCGCTTCGTCGTCGAGCGCATGCGCAAGGATCTCGATACCTGGGCTCGCCTCGTCAGCTGCGGCAGTCTGGCCGAGGTGGCGTGCGTACAGTTCGAGGCGAACGCCGACCTGGCATCGGACTATCTCGACGAAATGAACCGCTTCCTGGGCAGCCTGGCCGGCTCGACGACAGCGTCTGCGGCACCCGGCGAATGAACGGCCGGGCCGAGCGGTCCACGTACGTCGCGATCAGCCCAGATCGAGCACGACGCGGCCGTCGACGACACCGCTGCGCAGGCGTGCGAAGACGTCGTTGATGTCCTCGAGCGACGCGCAGGAATAGTGCGCACGCACTTTTCCGGCGGCGGCGAACGCGAGCGCTTCGGCCAAGTCGTTGCGCGTACCGACGATGGAGCCGCGCAACGTAATGCGCTTGAGTACGACGTCGAAGACCGGTGTCGCAAACTCGCCCGGAGGCAGACCGACGAGGCTGACGACTCCGCGCCGGCGTACGAGCTGCAGGGATTGCCGGAAGGCAGCGAGGGACACTGCCGTCACCAGCACACCGTGCGCGCCGCCGCCGGTAGCCTGCAACACCTGACGGATCGCATCCGGATCGCCGGCATCGACGGCGACGTCGGCGCCGAGCGTTCGCGCAAGCTGCAGCTTCTCGGGACCGACATCCAGAGCGGCGACGAGCAAGCCCATC
>CAMLSI010000350.1 GCA_946482585.1 uncultured Lysobacteraceae bacterium | reverse complement strand
TCTACGGAATCCCGTAACCGTGGTAGCTGGCGGCGGCGCGACCGGCCGCCGCCCGCAAAACCTCAGATCAAGGTGACGCCCGCCGGTGGCTGCATCTCTCCGACGGTCTTCCAGAACCAGATCAGATGACCGGCCGGATCGACGACGGCGAAATTGCGGTCGCCCCACCACTGCGTCGTCAGCGCTTCGCGGATCGGCACGCCGCTACGGACGAGTCGATCGTGATACGCGTCGACGTCATCGGCCTCTACGTAGATCTCGATCGAACCCGTGGTCAGGGTCGCGCCATTCTGCGGCCGCGACAGCATCAGCATGGCGCCGGCGCGCTGCACGATCGCGAAGTCGAGTCGGCCGTCGGCGCCGACCATGCCCATGAGGTGATCGAAGCCGAGCCGGTCGAGGTAGAACTCGCGCATCGCGTCGACCGATTCGACATAGCGCAGCGGCATGACACTGGACGGTTTTGCCACGGTATTCATGCAGATCTCCGGATGGTTGCGGTGCGGCCAGTGTCCGCCGACACTGGCCGCCTTTCATCTACTTTTCGGAGTAGACATGCGCGTGGCCTGGACCGAGTTCGGCCTGCTCGACGACGCCGGTTTCGGCAGCTACGAAAAGCGCGCGCTCGTTGCACTGGCCGTGCACGGCGTCTGCGACGCGGCAACCCTGTGCCGCGAGGCCGACGTGCCGACCTCGAAGATCTACGCCGCGATGGAGAAACTCGCGCGGCTCGGCCTCGTGGAACTGCGCCGCTCGCGGCCGGTGCTCTATGCGGCGCTGCCGACGGAACTCCTGATCGAGCGTCTCAATGCGATCGCGCGCGAACGTGCCGAGGCGTTCGCGGCGGCGTCGACGGATCTGCGCGCCGCGTTCGAAAAGCTGCCGCGCCGGCTCAAAAGCAGCCAGGCGCGCGTCGACCTTGCGCTCGGCGCCGAGAGTCACGTCAAGCGGCACCTGAGCCGTCTCGCCGGCGCGCGGCGACGCATACTGTCCTATCTCGAAAGCGGCGACCTCGCCGCGATCCGCGCCCAACGCGAACACGGCTTCGACGTACTCAAGGCGCTCGCGCGGGAACGCGAACGCAGCGGCGCGGAACATCGCGCCATCTTCGGTTTCAGCGATCGTTCGGCGCCGCCGCTGCTCGCGTTCCTGCGCGACTTCGCCGCATCGACGCGCACGCTAGGCGGGGTGCGCTACAGCGGCGAGATGGGTCATCCGTTCCATGTCGTCGACGACGACATCGTGATCCTCGCGCTCGACCATCCGTTCATCGGCGAAGGCCGCTTCGCCTCGCTGCTGGTACAGGACACCGGCCTCGCGGCGCAGCTGGCGCACGGCTTCGATCAACTCTGGCAGCGCGCGCTCAGGAATCTGCGCGAGATCCGCGCCTGGCCCGCGCGCGCAGGACGCGACGGCACGGCGTGAATCGCGGCGCGCGCAGGCACGCGCGCCGCGACGACGGATCAGCGCTTCGCGAGCGTGCTGTTGCGGATGCCGTATCCGAAATAGACGACGAGACCGATCGCCATCCAGATGCCGAAGCGCTCCCAGGTCACGAGCGGCAGGCCGGTCAGCAGCCAGATCGAGAACACGATGCCGATGACCGGCACGAGCGGCACCAGCGGCGTGCGGAACGCGCGCTTGACCTCGGGCCGCGCGCGGCGCAGCACGATGATGGCCGAGCAGATCACGATGAACGCGCAGAGCACGCCGACATTGACGAGCTCGGCGAGATCGCCGATCGGCAGCGCGCCCGCGGCGAGGCCGGTCAGCACACCGAGGATCAGGGTCGGCCGATACGGCGTGCCGTAGCGCGGATGGACTTTCGCGAACCAGCCCGGCAGCAGGCCGTCGCGCGCGAGCGAGAACCAGATGCGCGCCGCTGCGAGCATGAACGCGAACACGACGCTGATGATGCTCGCGACCGCAACCGCGGAAATCGCCGCGCTGACCCAGGTCAGGCCCAGCGACTGGAACGCGTTGGCCACCGGTGCGTCGTTGTTGAGCGTCGTGTAGTGCGCGACACCCGTGATCACGAACGAGATCGTCAGATACAGCGCCATCGACAGGCCGAGCGACAACAGGATCGCGCGCGGCAGGTCGCGCTGCGGATTCTTCGATTCTTCGGCCGCCGTGGTCAGCGTGTCATAGCCGAACACCGCGAAGAACACGACCGACGCCGCGGTCACGACGCCGGCAAAACCGAAATGCGATTTGCCGTCGGCCCCGACGACCTCGGGCGGAATGAACGGCGACCAGTTCGCGCTGTTGATGTAGAACGCCCCGACGCCGATCACGAGCGCGACGCCGACGACCTTGACCGCGACCACGATCGTGTTGAGCCGCGCGCCGGTCTCGGTGCGCACGGTGAGCAGCACCGCCACGCCCATCGCGACGAGCGCCGCGATCACGTTGAACACGCGGCCGTCGCCCGTGCCCATCGCGCCTTGCGCCCAGACGGGCAAGTGGATGCCGATGTGCGCGAGCAGGTTCTGCAGGTATCCGGCCCAGCCGCTCGCGACCGCGGCGACGATGAGCGCGTATTCGAGCAACAGGTCCCAGCCGATCAGCCAGGCCACGCCTTCGCCGAGCACCGCGTAACCATAGGTGTATGCGCTGCCGGTCACCGGAATCATGCCGGCGAACTCCGCATAGCACAGCGCCGCCGCGGCGCTCGCGATGCCGGCGAGGATGAAGGCCAGCGCGACCGCCGGTCCCGCGTTGACTGCGGCCTGCTGTCCGGCCAGCACGAAGATGCCGACGCCGATGATGCCGCCGAGACCGATCGCGGTCAGTTGCCAGAGACCGAGCGTACGGCGCAACTCGCCGCGCGCACCGGCCTCGCTCTGCAATTGTTCGATGCTCTTGTGACGCGTGAACTGCTTGATGAGGCTCATGGTTCCCTCCCAGGAATCCGTCCGATCATAGCGAACTCGCCGACCCGCGCGCGGGTGCCGGAGGTTGCGGCGCGCTTGGCGGACGGACGTCGTGCGGCTTGCCGCGGCGAATTCCGCCGCCGCTCCGGACCGGACCGCACGTGCTGTCGGCAACGACCCCGCATCGGCGCCTCAGGATTCGCGCGTCGACGACCGCGCGCCGCCCGCGAGAAGCAGGCCGCTCAAGCGCTGCGCGGTTGCGCCGGATCGCCGCCCCGCAATGCATAGAACACCGGCACGCCGAGCAACACGATCGCGAGCCCCGGCCAGGTGTACGCCGGCTTCCAGATCAGCAGACTCACGCCGATCGCACTCGCGAACAAAATGTACAGCGCCGGCAGCAGCGGATAGCCGAACGCGCGATACGGCCGCTCGAGATCGGGCCGCGTGCGCCGCAGGCGGAACAACCCGGCGATCGTGAGCACGTAGAAGATCAGCGTGGCGAGGATCACGTAGTCGAGCAGATCGCCGTAGCGCCCCGACAGACACAGTGCACACGCCCAGGCAGCCTGCGCCCAGAGCGCCCATCCCGGCACGGCCTGCCGGTTCAGTGTTGCGGCGCGCGCGAAGAACAACCCGTCGCGCGCCATGCTGTAGAACACGCGCGCGCCGGCCAGCACGAGGCCGTTCACGCAACCGAACGTCGACACCATGATCAGCAGCGCGATGCCGACGGTACCCGCACTGCCGAACGCGGCCTGCGCCGCCGCGACGCCGACGCGATCGGAAGTTGCGTGTGCGATCCCGGCCAACGGCAGCACCGCGAGGTACATGAGATTCGCGACGAGGTACAGGCTGCAGACCAGCGCCGTGCCGAGGAACAGGCTCAGACCGACGTTGCGCCGCGGATCGCGGATTTCACCGGCGACCGACGCCGCGCTGTGCCAGGAGTCCGACGAAAACAGCGCGCCGACCATCGCGACCGCGATCGCCGGCAGCAAGGCGAGCGTCAGCCCCTCCGGCGTCGCCGCCGTACGCTCCCAGAGCCCGGTCCAATTCGCCTGCCAAACCGACGCGTTCGCACCGAGCACCAGCCCGAACCCGATGAGCGCGAGCACGGCCGCGATCTTCGCGATCGTGAAAGCCGTCTGTATCCATTTTCCGTAGTGCACGCCGCGCGCATTGACGAACGTCAGCAGCAGCACCACGACGATCGCGACGCACTGCGCCGCGTTGATGCGGAATCCGCCCCACTGCAGCAGGATGTTGCTGTCGGCCAGCGCCGGCACGAGATACGCGGCGAACTTCGCGAACGCGACGCCGACGGCCGCGATCGATCCGGTCTGTATCACCGCGAAGAACGACCAGCCGTACAGGAACGCCGGCAACCGCCCCCAGGCCTCGCGCAGGTAGACGTACTGGCCGCCGGCCTTTGGAAACATCGCGGCGAACTCGGCATAGCTCAGCGCACCGGCGATCGTCATGAATCCCGAGATGAGCCAGACCAGCACGAGCCAGGCCGCCGATCCCGTCGTGCGCACGATATCCGCGCTGACGATGAAAATCCCCGAACCGATCATCGACCCCGCGACGAGCATGGTGCCGTCGAGCAGGCCGAGCGAGCGGCGGAAGCCTTCGGATTGCGTGTCGCTCGTCGCCTGCTGCGTCATCGTCATGCTCCGCCGGGAGCGTTCGATCTTAGCGAGACGGGCGGACCGTCGACGATGCAGATCCGTGCGCGCCGGCGACGGAATACGCTATTGCGCGTTTGCCGGCCGACGCGCGCTCCGGCACGCTGGTGCGACAGGCAGGCCGCCGCTGTGCCGACTCATTCCCTTGCAGGATCATCGATGCACCGATCCGGTCACTTCACCGAAACTATCCTGCACGAGAAACTCATCGGGATCAGCTGACACCAGCGCCTCGTCCGCGCCGATGCCATACTGCGCGGCGTGGGCAACAAAGCCGCACACCCGACAGCACACAGCCCTGCCTCGGCGGAATGCAGATCATCCCTATGTACACTTCTCAGCATGCAAGACCACTCTGGATCGGGCTGCTGGCCTGCGCATTGCTTCCTGTCTTCGTGCTCGTGACGCTGCTCCTCGGATCATCCGGGCGCGTGATGATTCCCGCCGAACTCGTCGTGTTGGTTTCACTCCCCGTCTCGGCGCTGGCCACTTGCTGTATCGCATTGCCTTATGCGCTTTGGCTCAGACATCGCCGAAAGCTCAACGCGATTCGTCTTTGCATCGCAGGAACGCTGGTGGGCTGCATCGCTTTCGCCGCGTTCAACTACCACATGAACTACTTCCCGCAAATGCGCGATCAGGCCTTTGCTCGGCGGACGGCGCTCGCTTCCGCCGCGAAAGGCATCGTTCCGGGTAGCGTCCTTGGCCTGCTGTCGGCAATCGCACTCTGTGTCGGCTCAGGCATAGCCCTTCGTTCGCGCCGAACTCCCTCCGCTACATCCCCGATGCGCGATTGACGCGGCCATGACATCTTCCTCCGACCAGCGAAAACGCCGCACGCTAACGATTTTCGCCATCATCCTGGCCACCTACGGTTTGCTGGCAATCCCTGCGTTCCTCTGGCCGGCTTACGCCGACTCACCGGCAGGATTGCTGTTGGCGATTCCGTTCCTTTCCGTCTACGTCTTCCACACGATCGGCATACCCGGTCTCCTGGAGCACGACGGCCTGTGCGGCTGGGGCTGGTGCTCTCCCACGGCATTCGGCTGGTTGTTTCTGATCGGCTTCTGGCTCGCGGCGGCTTGGGTCGTTGCCTGGCTCATCGCCTCGCTGTCGCGCCGTGGTTCGGAACGACAGGTCCGCTAGCAGGCCAGCGCGCGCTCGTTGCCGGCCGCGTGACG
>CAMLSI010000349.1 GCA_946482585.1 uncultured Lysobacteraceae bacterium | reverse complement strand
GTCCTCCAGCGAACGCCCCTCGGGCAGATCGACGACCACTTGCAGCTCGGACTTGTTGTCGAACGGCAGCATCTTCAGCACGACCCACTGCAGCGCGCCCATACCGGCGGCCGCGAGCACGAGTCCGACCATGGAAACGTACAGCAGCCCGCGGCGGCGCCTGCCGCGCGACGGGTCGAGGAAGGGACGCATGATCCGCTCGAACAGACGGCGCAGAACGCCGGACCGTTCCTCGCCGTCCACGCCGCCGTCGTGACGTTTCGCGACATGCGGGCGCAGCAGCTTCAGCGAAAGCCACGGCGTCACGACCAGCGCGATCGCGAGCGAGAGCACCATGCCGGCCGATGCGTTGATCGGAATCGGCCGCATGTACGGCCCCATCAGGCCCGAGACGAACGCCATCGGCATCAGAGCGGCAATGACCGTGAACGTCGCGAGGATGGTGGGGCCGCCGACTTCGTCCACGGCCGGCGGTATCGCTTCCCGCAGTGTCGCGCCCCCCTGAGCCATGCGCCGGTGAATGTTCTCCACCACGACGATGGCGTCGTCGACCAGGATGCCGATCGAAAAAATCAGAGCGAACAGCGACACGCGATTGAGCGTGAATCCCATAGCCCAGGACGCGAACAGCGTCGTCGCGAGGGTCAGGATCACCGCGCTGCCGACCACGATCGCCTCGCGCCATCCCAGTGCGAACAGCGCCAGCAGCACGACGGAGCCGGTCGCGAACATCAGTTTCTGGATCAGCTTCTGCGCCTTGTCGGTCGCGGTCCGGCCGTAGTCGCGGGTGATCGTCACCCGGACTCCGTCCGGAATCAGCTCGCCCTGCAGCTGCTGCAGGCGCAGCGCCACCGCCTGGGTGATGTCGGCGGCGTTGCTGCCGGGTTTCTTCGCGATCGCGACGGTGACCGCCGGCGCGATGCCCTGTGCCGGACCGGCGCGTCCGTCGGGCACGCCATGCCACACGTAGCGCGACGCGACATCGCCGCCCGCGCGCACGTCGGCGACATCGGAGAGATACAACGGGCGCTCGTCGCGCAGACCGATCACCAGACCGGCGACGTCCCGCTCGTCGGCGAGGAACCGGCCCGCCGTCAGCGGCGTCGCCCCCTCGGTACTCACGCGTTCGCCGGCATGGCGCACCACATTGGCCGCCTGCAGCGACTGGCTGATGTCGGTGACGGTGAGCCCGTACGCGGCGAGCTTCGCCGCGTCGAGCTGCACCGCGACCACCCGGTCGGGTGCGCCGATCGTATACACGTCGCGGGTGCCATCGATGCGCTTGAGTTCGGTTTCGAGCGAATGCGCGACTTCGGCGAGTTCGCCGGCGCCGCGCTGCGGATCGTCGGTCCACAACGTCAGGCTCATGACCGGAACGTCGTCGATGCCCTTGGGCTTGATCAGCGGCGTGCCGACGCCCAGCCCGGGCGGAAGCCAGTCCATGTTCGAATAGACCTGGTTGTACAGGCGCACGATCGCCGGCTGGCGTTCGACGCCGACCACGTACTCGACCGTCAGCACGGCCAGTCCCGGCCGGCTGACTGAGTAGACGTGCTTCACGCCCTCGATCTCCGCGAGCTTCTGCTCCAGCGGCGTGGCGATCATCTGCTCGACGTCGCGCGCGCCGGCTCCTGCCAGCGGCACGAAGACATTGGCCATGGTGACGTCGATCTGCGGCTCTTCCTCGCGCGGCGTGATCAGCACCGCGACCAGCCCCAGCAACAGCCCGAGCAGCGCCAGCACCGGCGTCAGCGGGTTGGCCTGGAACGCCGCGGCCAGACGTCCCGAAAGGCCGAAGCGCAACGGATCATTCATGGCCGGCTGCCTCGCGCCGCGCAGCCAGCGCCTGCGCGGCGGCTACCGGATCGGTCGCGACCCGCTCGCCGGCGCGAAGACCCGCGAGGATTTCGACCTCGTCGCCGACGCGCTGCCCCAGGCGCACCTGGCGCAAACGGACATGGTCGTCCGCGATCACGTAGACACCGCTGACCTCGCCGCGCTGCACGAGCGCCGTGGCCGGCAACCGCACCGCCTCCGCGCCGGCCGCGATCGGAAACACAACTTTTGCCGTCACGCCGGGCTGCGGCGCGTCTTCGAGGTCGGGCAGCATCACGCGCACGGTGACGCTGTGGGTCCGTGCATCGGCAGCGGGGAACACGACGACCTTGGCCGCGTCGACGCGGCGACCGCCGTCCAGCACGACCTGCGCACTGCCGGCGGCGCGGACCGCCGCCGCTTCGGATTGCGGCACCTGCACTTCGATCCGCAGCGAGCCGGGCGCGTACACCGACATGAGCGACTGTCCGGGCGCCACCGTTTCTCCCGGTTCGACGCGGCGCGCGCTGACGATGCCGGCGAACGGCGCACGCACCGTCGTGTAGTCGGCCTGCTGCCCCACGCGCACGAGTTCGGCGCGCGCGGCATCGCGCAGCGCGATCGCGCTATCGCGCGCGGCTTTCGCCTGATCGATCTGCGCGCGCGACACCGACTGGCTCGACGCCAGCGTCGCATAGCGCCGGTAGTTGCTTTCGGCTTCGGTCGCCGCGGCTTCGGCGGCGCGCAACTGCGCGCGCGCCGCATTCGTGCCGGCCTGCTGCTCGAAAGCTGTGATGCGCAGCACCACCTCGTCAGGCGAAACCCGGTCGTCGACATCGACGCTGACCTCAGTGACGCGGCCCGCGGTCTGCGCGGAAAGGTCGGCGCGCTGCACGGCCTCGACCACGCCGTCCCAGGCGCGTCCGGCGGTGGCGCCGCCGCCCACGACGTGCGACTGCAGCGACGGCAACGGCGCGCGCGCGCCGGCGTGAGGATCGGCGCCGCAGGCTGCGATCATGAGCAGCGCGGGCAGCAGGAGGACGCGGACACGCAGTGACATTGTTCTTCCCTTTCGTTCAGCGGAACACGCTGCCGCTGCCGATGCCCAGCTTGCGGAACAGCAGCGCCGCCGGACAGAAACCGGTGAAACTGGCCTGGAGCAGGTTCAGTCCGACGAACGCCGTCAGCAACCACCACCACGGCGAGACGAACTGGGTCAGCACCACACTGACGAGAACCATCACACCGGCAAACGCCATCACGGCACGATCGAGATTCATGGTTTTTCTCCTGGCTTCGATGAAGGCCGCGATTCGGGCGCGGCGGGCTTGAGGCGCTCGATGCCGAGTGCGCCGAGGACGTATTTCTCGATGACGGGTTCGGAGTTGCCGTGCCGCATCTTGAGCAGGAAGTACTTCTCGAATGCGACCTTGGCCAGATGCACCCAGCGGCCCTTCTTCGCCCAGGTCACATTGCGCGGCGGGATCTGTGGCAGTGCGACGAAGGCCATGCCCGTGTCACCCATGTCGGCGAGGCACACGGCGTTCCAGGTCCCTTCGAACGTGGCCGGCTTGCCGTGCAACTCCGCGTCGATGTTGCGCACGACCGTGGTCACCATCGACTCGATCATGAAGCCGGTCTTCGGCGCTCCGGTGGGCACGGGCGTGACTTCGACCGGAGGAATCGCAACGCATACGCCGGCAGCGAAGATGTCGCGATAGCGCGTACTGCGCTGATGCCGGTCCACGAGCACGAAACCGCGCGGGTTGCACAGCCCGTGCACACCAGCGACCGCGTCGACGCCCTTGAACGCCGGCAGCAGCATCGCGAAGCGGAACGGCAACGTCTGCTCGCGTTTTCCCGCGCCGTCCTCGTCGTGCTCGAGAATCTGCACCTCGCCCGGTCGTACCTGCTGCACGCGGGCATTGACGCTCCAGCGGATGTGGCGCCGGCGCAGCTCGGATTCGAGCATGCCCTTGGAGTCGCCGACGCCCCCGAGGCCCATGTGGCCGATGTACGGCTCGCTCGTGACGAAATGCATCGGCACGCGGTCGCGCAGCTTCCGCTTGCGCAGGTCCGCGTCGAGAATCAGCGCGAATTCGTAGGCGGGACCGAAGCAGCTGGCGCCCTGCACAGCGCCGATCACGATCGGACCGGGATCATCGAGAAACGCCCGGTACGCCTCCGCGGCCCGTGTGGCGTGAGGCGTGGTGCAGATGGATTGCGTATAGCCGCCGTCCGGGCCGGTCCCCGGGACCTCGTCGAAGGCCAGCTTCGGACCGGTGCAGATGATCAGGTAGTCGTAGCCGTGCACGCCGCCATCGGCCGTGTGCACCCGCCGGCTCTCGGGCTCGATGCGCACGGCGGCATGCGGAATCAACGCGATGTCCTTGTGCGCCAACGGCTCGGCGGCCGCAAAGGTGAAGTCGTCGGCCGAACGCCAGCCCACCGCGAGCCACGGATTGGACGGCGTGAAACTGAAGCGGTCGCCGTCGCCTACCACGGCGACGTGGTGCGCCGCACCCAGGGTAGATCGGCATTCGTACGCGGCGCTCATGCCCGCCAGGCCGGCGCCGACGATCAGGATGCGAGCCATGGCGCTGCTCCTGTCAGAGGCTGTCTCGATCCTGCGCGCATGGACCGCGCGGGCGTTTGATCTCGATCAATCCGGCGTGGATTCATGGCCGAACTTTAGCGCAAGCTAATATTAGAATCAACTAATAATAGAACCGTCATCGAGGCAGTCCGCTGCAGCCCGGGCGGAAGCCGGGCTGACCTGCCGCCGACAGCCGGTGGCATCATTGCCGGCACCGAGGCCGCCCGCTCCCCGTCGCATCGCAGACCATGCCCCGCACCAGACAACGTCCCGTCAGCGCCAGCGAGATGCGTACCCACGTCGGCAGCGCCGCGCGCCTGCTCAAGGCACTCGCCAACGAAAAGCGGCTAATCATTCTGTGTCTGCTCGCCGAGCGCGAGCGCTCGGTCGGCGAACTCAACACCGAGCTGGAACTCAGCCAGTCCGCGCTGTCGCAGCATCTGGCGGTGCTGCGCGAAGACGGTCTCGTGACGACACGGCGCGAAGCGCAGGCCATCTATTACGGCCTCGCGAGCGGTCCCGCCAGGCGCATTGTGGAAACGCTGCACGGCCTCTATTGCCAGGCCCGGAAGTAGGCGCGCAGCCGCAATCGGGGGCGCCATCGAGGACATCCGTGATTCCGCCTCGCGCGGGCGAATGCCCGGGAGCGCCGCGCCCCGGACGGGCACCGAGTGAATTCGGACGACCGGGGATCTGTCCTGCATCGCGAAGTCGACGGTCTTCGGCAGCACTTGCCTCGCACCAGCCCTCTCGGAAGAATGCGCGGCGGACTCGGCACGCATGCGCTGCAGAGGCGCCACTCCCCTTCTGACAGGAAACTCGTCCATGGCGTTCTACGCTCGCCGCCGATTTGCCGCTCTCGGCACCATCGCTCTGCTGGCTTTTTCTGTGACGGGCTCCGGTGCACCCCGGCAGCCCGCCGCCGCGAAAACCGCCTTTGCCGTAACGACGACGGACGACGCCGGACCGGGCAGTCTGCGCCAGGCCATGCTCGATGCGAATGCGGACACGAGCGGCCCGCATCAGATCACGTTCACGGTGACCGGCACGATCAACCTCGCGAGCTCGCTGCCGACCATCACGCAACCCATGACGATCAGCGGCCCGGGTCCCGGCCAGCTGACCATCTCCGGCAACAACACCTTCGGGATCTTCTCCCTGCTGAACACGCTGTCGATCAGCGGCGTCACGGTACGCGGCGGCCATGCGGCGAATGTCGCGTTCTCCGGCGGCTTCCAGGCCGGCAGCAATCTCGCCATCGACAACTGCGTGATCCGCGCGCCGGTCAGCGGCCTGGAGGCGCCATATTCCTGACGCAGCGCCATCAGGCCCGGCATCTCGGTCTCGGCGATCTCGATTTCCTTGCGGC
>CAMLSI010000348.1 GCA_946482585.1 uncultured Lysobacteraceae bacterium | reverse complement strand
CCATGGCGCCGGCGGCTACGGCATGCTGGTCGGGCCCGCGTCCACCAAGGCCGAGATCGAGGAATTCCGCCAGCGCATCCTCGCGCGGCCCGACAACTACATCGCGCAGCCGACGCTGTCGCTGTCGACATGTCCGACCTTCGTCGAGAGGGGCCTCGCGCCGCGGCACATCGACCTGCGCCCGTACATCCTGTGCGGCCGGCGCATCCACGTGATCCCCGGAGGCCTGACGCGCGTCGCGCTGCGCGAAGGGTCGCTCGTCGTCAATTCTTCCCAGGGCGGCGGCACCAAGGACACCTGGGTACTGGAAGGAGGCGCCTGATGCTGTGTCGCACCGCGAACGACCTGTACTGGGCCTCGCGCCACATGGAGCGCGCCGAGAACACCGCGCGCCTCATCGATGTGACCTTGCGCATGGCGCTGCTGCCGGAACGCTACGACCGCGGCAAGGCCGAGGCCGCGCCGTGGCGCCGCGCGCTCGACGCGCTCGGCATCGCCGAGACGGTGCGCGAGCGCTACGGCATCATCGACGGCGATACCGTGCTCAAGCACCTGCTGCTCGCCGCGGACAATCCCTCGTCGGTATTCAGCTGCCTGCGCGCCGCGCGCGAGGCGGCCCGCGCGCAGCGCGTCGCGATCACCGCGGAGATGTACGAGGACCTCAACGCCTCGTGGCTGGAGATGCGCGGCAACAGCTGGGCGCGCATCCACGGCGACGGCATCAGCAATCTGCTGGAATGGATCAAGAGCCGCTCGGCCTCGTTTCGCGGCGTCACGATCGGGACGCTGGGCCGCGGCGAGGGCTATCACTTCCTGCAGCTCGGCGCGTTCATCGAACGCGCTGACTGGGCCATCCGCCTGCTCGACATCGCCGGCAGCCAGAACAACGGCGACGCGCAGGAAAGCCAGGACGCCGCCGACTATTTCCGCTGGAGCGCGCTGCTGCAGTCGCTGTCGGCCTTCGAGACGTATCGGCGGCTCTATCGGGAATCGGTCAGCGCGCAGAACGTGGCCGAACTGATGCTGCTGCAGGAAAGCAATCCGCGCTCGCTGCTGACCTGTACGCAGACGCTGCACAACGTGCTGCAGACACTGGCCGGCGGCCAGACCATGGAAGCGGTGCGCCGCGCCGGCGCGCTGTCGGCGCAGTCGCGCTATGCGCGCATCGACGAAGTGCTCGGCAACGGCCTGGAAGCCTGGCTGCAGGACGCGATGACGCGTCTGACCGGCCTCGGCGAGGAAATCCACCGCCAGTTCATGGTGTCGACCGACATCGCCCAGACCGCGCAGGCGCAGAGCCAGAGCGCGGCCTGATACCCTTCCCGGCATACGGGTGCAGCGGCAGAATCCGCACCCGCGCCATCCTCCAGTACCCATTCCATGACTTATTGCATCGGGCTGAACCTCGAACAGGGCTTGCTGTTCGCCTCGGACTCGCGCACCAACGCCGGTGTCGACGACGTGCGGCGCGCAGGCAAGATGCGCGTGTTCGCCGTGCCGGGGCAGCGGCTCATCGTCACGCTGTCGGCGGGCAACCTGTCGCTGACGCAGAACGCGATGAACCTGCTGGAGCATCGCGCCAATCACGCGTCGGAGCAGACCAGCATCTACAACGCCACGTCGATGTTCGAGGTCGCCACGCTGGTCGGCGACGCGCTGCGCGAGATCCGCAAGCGTGACGAACCCTATCTGCGATCCAGCGGCATCGATCCGAGCGGCTCGTTCATCGTCGGCGGACAGATCCAGGGCGAGCCGCCGCGCCTGTTCCTGGTCTATTCGGAAGGCAATTTCATCGAGAGCAATCCCGATACGCCCTGGTTCCAGACCGGCGAGATCAAGTTCGGCAAGCCGATCCTCGACCGCATCGTCACGAGTCGCACTTCACTGGCCGAGGCGACCAAGTGCGCGCTGGTGTCGCTGGACTCGACGATGCGTTCGAACCTGTCGGTCGGCCCGCCGATCGACCTGCTGCTGTACCGGCGCGATGCGTTCGTGATCGCACAGCAGCGGCGTCTCGGCGACGACGATGCGTACCTGAACCTCGTGCGCCGGCAGTGGAACGACAGCCTGCGCAGCGCGCTGCAGGCGCTGCCGGATTCGGACTGGATGATCTGACCGGCGCGTCCGCGCTACCCGCTGACGCGGCAGACGCGGTTGCGCCCTTCGGTCTTGGCGCGATACAGCGAACGGTCGACCGCGACGAGGAAATCGTCGAGCCGCTGCTGCCGCGCGTCGTGCAATTGACCGACGCCGATGCTCACGGTGACGGCGCCGCGCGTCGCATCCGGCGCCAGCGGCGCGTTCGCGAGCCGCCGGCACAGCGCGACCGCCGAGGCCGCGGCCGCCTCTTCGTCGATGCCGCCGAGCAGCACTGCGAACTCCTCGCCGCCGATGCGTGCGACGCGGGCACCGGGCTGGCTGAAGTGATCGCGCAACTGGTCCGCGAACGCGATGAGCACCGCATCGCCGGCGGCGTGGCCGTAGCGGTCGTTGATGAGCTTGAAGTGATCGATATCGATGAGCAGCAGCGACAGCGGATCGCCGATGGCCAGAGCGCGTTCGAGGTTGAAAGTGAATTCGCGACGATTGTCGAGCCCGGTCAGCGCGTCGGTGCGGCTCTGCTTTTCGTAGAGGTCGCGCTGGTGCAGCAGGGCGAGCTCGAGCAGTAGCTGGCTCTCGTACTGTTGCCGGCTCAGGCGCAGCGACGACAGCAGATAGATGAGAAACACGCTCAGCGAGAACGCGACGCCGCCGAATTCGGCGATGGTCCACGACAGCACCCCGACCGGCATGAACAGCAGCACGATGCCGAACAGCGCGAAGTGCCAGCGCATCGCGTAGGTGTGCACGAACGCGGTGGCGTAGGCGACGGTGCAGATCAGCACAGGGAACTGCGCGTCCTTCAGCGACGGACTGGCGAGTACCCAGGCCGCGATCACGCCCCAGAGCGCCGCCGTCGCGAGCAGCACGGTCCACCAGACGGCCAGCAGACGTGCGACAGCGGCGGGTTCGATCGCGGAACGGTGCGCGAGCGCGACGCGCGCGAGCATCAATCCGACGAAGACCACGCCGCCTGCGACGGCGAGCAGGGGCCGGTCGCGGTGCAGGCCACCGCAGAACGCGACGACGAGCCAGCCGAGCACGTAGAACACACCGCCCAGCGCGCCGCGTGCGGCAGTTTCGGCGAGCTCGCGCCGGCGGCGGAATTGCGCATCGTCGGGGTTGCCGTCGGCAATCGTGGCTGGCATGGCCGCATTGTGCCGCAGCGCTGTCGTCGCAAAGCGGCGTCAGGCGGCGCGGAAACCGGAATTCACATACCGGAATCACGGTGCCGTCCGCCGGCCCGCGGAACCGGTGGGCGCGGGCGCTCGGCCGCTTCGCGGAGCCCGGGCCATCTTCGTCGGCCTCCTCGCCGTAAGCATCTATCTCTGTATCCGGAAGTCGAGATATATTGCAGGTTCGCGTGCCCGCCGGCGCGCGGACCCGCCTTCCGTTCGACCGCCGAGGATTTCCGCAATGCCCGCGACCGCTCCGTCCCGCCTGTCCGTTCCGGTTTCGCTGGAATTCTTTCCGCCGAAAACCGACGAACAGCGCGACACGCTCGAGAAGGCGCTGCCCTCGCTCAAGGCGCTGAAGCCGGAATATGTCTCGGTGACCTTCGGCGCGGGCGGGTCGACGCTCAGCTATACGCCGGACACGGTCTGCCACCTGCGCGAAGACCACGGTCTGGACGCAGCGCCGCATCTGTCCTGCATGGGTGGTACGCGCAAGGAAATCCGCGGCCTGCTGGACCTGTACCGCAGCAAGGGCTGCCGCCGCATCGTCGCGCTGCGCGGCGATCTGCCTTCGGGCATGGCGAGCTATGGCGACTTCCGCTACGCGAGCGATCTCGTCGCGTTCATCCGCGAGGAAACCGGCGACTACTTCCATATCGAAGTCGCGGGCTATCCCGAAACCCATCCGCAGGCCGAGGACGCCCAGGCCGACCTCGCCCACTTCAAGCGCAAGGTCGACGCCGGCGCGAACGGCGTGATCACGCAGTATTTCTACAACGCCGACGCCTACTTCCGTTTCGTCGACGACGCGCGCCGGCTCGGCATCGACGCGCCCATCGTGCCGGGCATCATGCCGATCACGAACTATTCGCAGCTACGCCGTTTCTCGGAACTCTGCGGCGCGGAGATCCCGCGCTGGGTAGCGCGCCGTCTGCAGTCCTTCGGCGACGACCATGAGGCGATCCGCGAATTCGGCGCCGATGTCGTCACGTCGCTGTGCCGCCGCCTCATCGACGGCGGCGCGCCGGCACTGCACTTCTATACGCTCAACCGAGCCCGCGCGACTACCACGATCGTCGAGCGTCTCGCGGGCTGAATGCCTGAGCCGATCCGCTGAGCTTTCCCGAGTAGCCTGAGTTCTGAATGCAGTGGCGCATGGGGATGCGCCACGACCTTTTCGCTGCGGCCATGGCGTTGCGGCGTCCGAGGGGGTTGGGGGGAATCCGGCTATTTCGTGACCCGGTTGGCGCGCGACTCCTATCGCGCCGGATTCGCTTTCGCGCGCTCATCGTGGGGAGATCCGAATGAAACGGTGCTTTCTCTGGAGTGTGGCTGTCACAGGTTTGCTGACGTCGGGACTGGCGGCAGCGCAAGGACCGCAGTCGTTGTTCGCGTCCGTACCCTCGGTCTATCGCGGGGTTCAGGGCGACAGTGCATTCGATGCACTCGCGGCCGATCCGGCATCGGCCAGCATCGACATCGTCATGGCCAACGCCGCTGCGCTGCAGGCCGACACGCAAAGTCTGACGCTCGATCTCGACGTCGGCGGCCCGGTCAAGCTCACGGCGCTGCGCGGCAATGCGTACTACACCGAGGACGGCAGCCTCGTCTGGCAGGGCTCGTTCGCCGAAACCGCGCTCACGCGCGAGATGACCAAGAACGAGATCGCCGAAGACGCGCTGAATTCGGTCATTCTCGTGCGCAACGGCGACAAGGTGACCGGCAACGTGCGTGTGCTCGGCCAGCTGTTCAAGATCCGTCCGCTGCACGACGCGCGTCATGCGATCGTCGAAGTCGACGAGAACGCGATGCCGCTCGACCATCCGCCGGCCGACTATCGCAAGCTGTTCGAGCAGGCCGCGCCGATGCCGATGATGGAGGCCAAGGCGACCGCCGCGAACACCGTGATCCGCGTCCTCGTGAACTACACGGCCAGCGCGGCGAGCGCATCGGGCGACATCAACGGACTGATCAATCTCGCGATCGCCGAGTCGAACCAGGGCTATACCAACAGCGGCGTGCAGATCACCTTGCAACTCGCGGCGAAGTCGCAGGTCACCTATACGCAGAGCGGCAGCTTCAACACGGACCTGACGCGCTATCGCGGCACGTCGGACGGCTACATGGACACGATCCACAGCCAGCGCAACACGAACACGGCCGACGTCGCGGTGCTGCTGATCAACAACTCCTCGTCCTGCGGCCTCGCATCGGCGATCGGCGCGACCGCGAGCACCGCGTTCGCGACGGCACACTGGGATTGCGCCACCGGCTACTACTCGTTCGCGCACGAAATCGGCCACCTGCAGTCGGCGCGCCACGATCCCGCCAACGATCCGACGAATACGCCGTATGCCTATGGCCACGGCTATCAGTCGACCGCAGGCGGCTGGCGCACGATCATGGCCTACGCCTGCTCGAGCACGACCTGCACGCGCATCAACTACTGGTCGAATCCGAACAAGACCTACGGCGGCCGCGCCATGGGCACGACCAGCCGCAACGACAACGCCCGCGTACTGAA